>JAYSFH010000113.1:0-9493 GCA_041913405.1 Dongia sp.
CGGGAAGCGATACCAAATCCGGCCGGCCTGGGCTAGAACGCTTTCCATGAACGGGCGGAAAGGCGTCACCCTGAAGGACGTGGCGGCGGCGGCGAAGGTCAGCCGCGCGACCGCAGCCCGTGCGTTGAACTCCTACGGCTATGTCGGCGACGACACCTCGGCGCGGGTGCTGCAGGTTGCGGATTCGCTGGGCTATCGCGCCAACCGCGTGGCGCAAGCCCTGCGCAGAGGCCAGCTGCCGCTGATCGGCTTCTTGCCCGGCGATATCCAGAACCCGTTCTTCGCCCGCATCGCCCATGACCTCGAGGCCGAGCTCCGGAAGCAGGGCCACAACCTCGTCATCGCCAGCTCCGAGGAAAGCGTCGAGCAGGAGCGGGAGCTGCTGGAGAGCCTGCGGTCCCTGAGCGTGCGCGGCTTCATCCTGGCGCCCACTTCGGCCAGCGATAACCAGCATATCGTGAAGCTCGCCCGCGACGGCGCGCCGATCGTGCTGATCGACCGCGTCGCCGAGAACGTGCGCTGCGACAGCGTGGTCGTCGACAACGAAGGCGGGGCGCGGGAAGCGGTCAACTACCTGGTCGAGAACGGCCATCGGCGGATCGCGATCCTGCGCGACGAATCGCGGATCTTCACCGCCCAGGAGCGTTTCGCCGGCTATCGCAATGCGCTGCAGGCCCACGGCATCGGCGTCGATGACGCGCTGGTCAGCGTCTCGCGCTCCACCGTCGAGCAGGCGATCGAGGCGACCATCCGCCTGTTCAGCCGCCGCGACAAGCCCACGGCCTTGTTCACCGTGGACAGCCTGATGACCCAGGGCGCGTTGCTCGCGCTGCGCTCGATGGGCCTCACCGTGCCGCGCGACGTCTCCGTGGTCGGCTTCGACGACTTCGACCTCGCCACCTTCACCGACCCGCAAATCACCGTGGTCGCCCAGCCGATCGCCGAGATCGGCCCCCGCGCCGCCGCGCTGCTGATCGAGCGGCTCGGCGGCAAGAAGGTCGCCCCCCGGCACATCCGTTTTCCCACCCGGCTCATCGTCCGCGGCTCGGTAGCGCCCCTGCGTAAGCGCGCCAAGGTCTGACCGCGGCCGGCCAACCCGGTTGATTGCTCGATGGGAACGGATCGGGTACAATCAGCCTTGTTCAGGCCACCCCGAACCTTTACAGGGCCTTTACGCCAGCAGGCTAGCCAGAGTCTGCAGATCTAGTTTTTATCGATGTAACTCAATCGCTTAATCTTCCTTTCCGGTGCTGGGGCCGTAAAGGTGGTCGACCTGCCTTCCACCGCCGACCGATCGACGCACCTGCCTCTTGCCAAGCGGTTTCGTTTCACGCTCTACTGGATTTTATGAGATCGATCTCACAAAGCCGTTTTGCACGATGTGAGATCGATCTCACATCCGGACCATGAGGGAAGAAATTCAATGCTGAACTTCGACAAGGACCGCTTCGTGAAGATCCAGACCGGCAGCGTCGGGATCGCCGGCGAGGTGCGGGCGCTCGTGAAGAAGCTGCTGGGCGAAGGGATCAACCGGCTCTACTTCATGGGCACTGGCGGCGTTCAGCTCCTGACCCATCCGGCGATCGAGCTGGCCGGCCGGCGCTCGACCCTCCCGGTCGGCGGGGAGTTTCCGGCCCAGGTGGTGATCGACCCGCCTGCCGCGCTCGACCGGAACAGCCTGGTCGTCTTGCCCTCGCTCTCCGGCACCACCAAGGAAAGCGTGAAGCTGCTCGCCTTCCTCAAGGAGCGCGGCGTCAAGACACTCTCGCTCACCGGCCACAAGGACACGCCGCTGGCGCAGGAGGCCGATTACAACTTCACCAACTTCGCCGAGGACGACACCTCTTCGGAGATGTTCTACCTGCAGACCCTGATCATCGTGCTGGCGATCCTGGCCGAGCGCGGTGAGTTCAAGACCTGGGACGCGACCGTCGCCGAGCTGCAGAAGCTGCCGGTCCTGCTGGCCGACGCCAAGGCGGCCTTCGAAGGCAAGGCCGCGACCCTCGCCGCCGAGATCAAGGACGAGAAATATCACATCTTCACCGGCGCCGGCTCGGTCTGGCCCGAGGCCTATTACTACGGCATGTGCATCCTGGAAGAGATGCAATGGATCCGCACCCGGCCCGTGCATGCCGCGGATTTCTTCCACGGCACGCTCGAGCTGGTGGAGCAGGGCGTCAGCGTCTTCGTCTTCAAGGGCGAGGATGCGTCGCGGCCGCTCGGCGACCGGGTCGAGGCCTTCGCCAAGCGCTACACCGACAAGGTCCGCGTGCTCGACGCGGCGGACGTGAAGCTGCCCGGCATCTCGCCAGCGACCCGCAGCCTGATCTCGCCGGTCATCCTCGCGACCCTGCTCGAGCGCCTGAGCGCCCATCTTGAGGTGCTGCGCAACCATCCGCTGACCACGCGCCGCTACTACAAGCGCGTCGAATACTGATCCCAACGAAGCTCATAAAACAGGAAGGAGAGGCTCTATGAAAAAGACATCGCATCTCGCGGCGGCGCTGCTGACGGCATCGTCGGCGATCGCACTCTTTGCCGGTGCCGGCTATGGCGACGAAATGGTCGCCGATCCCAGCGCCAAGGTGGAATACACCGGCACGATCCAGGTCTTGACCAAGTTCGGCCTTCAGACGCTCTCGCCTTACTTCGTGACCGTCGCCGCGGAATACGAGAAGCTGCATCCCGGCGTGAAGGTCGAGCTCATTCAGGAGAGCGACGACAGCGTGAAGGGCAAGACCAAGACCCTGGTCGCCTCCAACTCGCTGCCCGACGTCTATTTCACCTGGACCGGCAGCTGGGGCGGCAATTTCGTGCGCGGCAAGCGTGCGGTGGATCTCTCGCCGGTGATCGGCCCGGACAGCGAATGGGGCAAGGCGCTGGTGCCGGCCGCGGTGCAGGCCTTCCAGTATAACGGCAAGTATTACGGCATCCCGCTCTATCTCGACGTCAAGTTCATGGGCTACAACAAGGCGATCTTCGAGAAGGCTGGCGTCGCCGTGCCGAAGAACTTCGAAGAACTGCTCGCCGGCTGTGACACGCTCAAGAAGGGCGGCGTCACCCCGATCTCCCTCGGCAACAAGGAAGCCTGGCCGGCCGTGCACTACGCGGGTCAGCTGCTGGCCTACAACGTGCCGCGCGCGACCCTGGAAGCCGATTTCGAGCCCAAGACCGCGAAATTCGAAGATCCCGGCTATATCGCGTCGCTGCAGCAGTTCAAGGCACTGATCGACCGCTGCACCGACGGCGGCTCGGTCAACGGCACCAGCTATTCCTCGGCCTTCCAGCAGTTCAGCAACGCCCAGTCGGCGATGTACTACCAGGAGATCATCGAGTTCGACCAGGCGGCGACGGCGGAGTCGGCGCTGAAGCGCGAGCAGTTCAGCTTCTTCGTGCTGCCGGTGCCGGAAGGCGCCAAGGGCGACCCGAAGGCGATCGAGGGCGCGCCGGAAGGCTACATGATCAGCTCCGCCTCGAAGAACGTGCCCCTCGCCATCGACTTCATGAAATTCGTGACGTCGAAGGAGAACGGCCAGGTCCTGTCCTCGCCGCCCTATGGCCAGCCCAGCGCCACGATCGGCGGCTCCGACAAGGAGAAGATGAGCCCGAAGGTGGTCGAGGGTCTCGCCGCCCTGGAGCAGGCCTCCTATCTGATGCCCTGGCTCGACACCGCGAACTCCGCCCGCGTCGCTGCGGCCTGGCTCTCAAGCTTGCAGGCTTTGGTCGGCGGCACCATGACTCCGGAACAGGTCATGGACAGCGTCAAGGAAGCCTCGGCAGCGGAAGCGAAGTAACGAGACCATGGCGGTTGCGGCCCTGCGGAAGGTCAGGTGGATGAGCGCAGGCGGAACGATCGAGTTCCGCCTGCGCGATCTTCTATCTTTCCGCTGGGTTGCGATCGCGGTGATCCTGGTCGGCTGGTTCGTCTATTACCCGATCGTCGACAACTTCATCGTCAGCACCACCGACGAGGATATCTTCACCGGCGAGGTCACCAACATCGGCCTCGCCAACTACCAGCGCCTGCTGGACGACCCGGTCGTCTGGATCGCGCTCTGGAACAACTTCCTCTATGCGGCGATCTCGATCGTGTTCCAGGTGTTCGGCGCCTTCGTCCTGGCGGCGCTGATCGAAGGCCTGGACTCCGAGCGCCTGAAACGCTTCTGGCGCGCGGTCTATTTCATCCCCTCGGCGATCTCGATCACCATCACCGGCCTGCTGTTCTATTTCATCTACCAGCCGGATATCGGCCTGCTCGATGGCGTGCTGAAGGCCTCGGGGCTGGAAAGCCTGATGCGGCCCTGGCTCGGCGACGAAGGCACCGCGATCTATGCCATCATCGCCATGAGCCAGTGGCAGGGCTTCGGCTATTCCACGCTGCTGTTCGCGGTTGCGATCCAGAAGATCCCGCGCGAGCTCTACGACGCCGCCATCATCGACGGCGCCGGGCCGCTGCGCCGGCTCTGGAACGTGACCTTTCCGCTGACCCGCGAGATGACCGGCTTGATGATCATCGTGACGGTCACCGGCGCCTTCCAGGTCTTCAACGAAGTCATGGTGATGACCGCGGGCGGACCCAACAACAGCAGCCAAGTGCTCGGCACCTGGCTCTACCAGCAGGGCTTCAACCAGAACAACTTCGGCTACGGCGCCGCGATTGCCGCCGTCATATTCTTCGTGACCATGGTGACCGGGATCGCCCAGCTCATCTACACCCGCCGCCGGAGAGTGCTGCTGTGAGCGCTCTGGCCGAAGCACCGGTGCGGCAAACCAATGTCTGGTCGGTCATCGCCCGGATCTTCCTGCACGCCTTCCTGATCTGCCTCGGCGTCGTCGTCATCTATCCGCTGCTCTGGATGGCGATGAACGGCTTCAAGAACAACGCGCAGATTTTCGGCGATCCCTTCGCGCTGCCGCTCTCCTGGTCCTGGGCCAACTACGTCGACGCCTGGAACCGCGGCGTGCGCGACTATCTCACCGTCAGCCTGCTGGTTACCGTCGCCTCCGCGCTCTGCACGGTGCTGATCAGCGCCTGGACCGCCTTCGGCCTGACGCGGACCCGCATGCCGGCGAAGCCGCTGGTGGTCGGCCTGGTGCTCGGTGGGCTGATGCTGAGCCCGACCGTGGCGGTCATCCCGCTGGTCAAACTGATGCAGGCGCTCGGCCTCTACAACACCTACTGGGCGCTGATCGTGCTCTACACCGCCTTCCGCATCCCCTTCAGCACCTTCCTGATCCGCGCCTATATGCTCGACCTGCCCCGCGACGTGGACGAGGCAGCGACCATCGACGGCGCCAGCGAGCGGCAGATCTTCTGGAAGATCACCCTGCCGCTGTGCCGCCCGATTATCGTCTCCTGCATCATCCTGCACGTGCTCTTCGCCTGGAACGAATACCTCTTCGCCATGATCTTCTCGGGCGCAACCGGCATGCAGACCTTGCCGGTCGGTCTCACCTCGATCATGGCCAAGCTCGGCACCAATTACGGCATCGTCTTCGCGGCCATGACGATCTCGGCCCTGCCGATCGTGGCGGTGTTCTTCGCCGCCCAGCGCTATTTCATCCGCGGCCTTTCAGAGGGCATCGGCAAATGATTGCAAGGTTCTCCAAATGACCAACCTGGTCGCGGTCGGCGACAATTGTCTCGATGTCTATCTGACCAAGGACGTGATGACCGTGGGCGGCAACGCCCTCAACGTCGCCGCCCACTGGCGGAGCGCGGGTCGGCCCGCGCGCTACTTCGGCGCCGTCGGCGAGGATGTCGAAGGCGCGGTCATCCTGGACGAGGTCGAGAAGGCCGGCCTCTCGCCGGATGATGTCGAGCTGCGCGCCGGCCAGACCGCGGTGACCTTGCTGCGCGAGAAGGAGGGCGACCGCAAGTTCCTGCTGGAGGATCTCGGCGTCGGCAAGGACTACATCCCGGTAGAGCGCCACTATCGGTCCCTCATCGCAGCTGACTGGGTGCATCTCGGCACCAATTCCAACCCGGACCTGGTGCGCCGGCTGGTGGCCGATCGCGTGCGCTTCAGCGTCGACATCTCGACCGCGCATGGCGGCCTGCCGCTGCTCGGCGTGCCGATCGTCTTCGCCTCCGGCCCCGACGACCCGGATATCCCCGTCGCGCCCCTGGCCGACCGTCTGCAGCGCGCCGGCGCGCTGCAGGTCGTCGTCACCTGCGGCAGCCGCGGCGCTTTCTTCCGCGAAGGCGAGGGCGCGCTCCTGCATGCCCCGGCGACGCCGGTCTCCGTGGTCGATACCTGCGGCGCCGGCGACAGCTTCATCGCCGCCTTCCTCGCGGCCTCCCAGGTCGATCGGAAGCCCGCCGCCGAAGCCCTGCGCGAGGCGACGGCGGCGGCCTCGCAGACCTGCCTTTATGTTGGCGGCTTCCCGCAACAGCCGCGCCGCATTCCGGACTGGCTGCTCAGCAAATACGCCGACGTCATCGCGCCGGCCGAGGGTGCCTGAGATGGCGAGCCTGCATCTCCGCAAGCCGGTCGTCGCCGCGCCGGGCGATCGCTCCTTCTGGCTCCAGGATCTCGCCGCCGATGTCGCAACCCAGCCACTGCAAGGCAGCGCGCAGGCCGACATCGCCATCGTCGGCGGCGGCTTCTGCGGACTCTGGACCGCGCTCCGGATCAAGGAACAGGCGCCGGAAACCCGCGTCACCCTCCTTGAAGCGGATTTCTGCGGCTCCGGCGCCTCCGGCCGCAACGGCGGGCAGGCGCATACCTGGTTCGCCGAGCTGGACCTGGTCGGCGCCGTGGTCGGCAGCGACGAGGCGCGGCAGCTCTGCGCCGACACCGCCGATGCCATCGCCGAGCTGGAGCAGCTGCAGCGGAGCGGCACGATCGACATGGATCTCCGCCTCGACGGCTGGCTCTGGACTGCAAGCTCCAAAGCGCAAGAGGGCGCCTGGAGCCGGGCCGTCGCCTTGACCGAGGCGGTCGAGCCTGGCCGCTTCCGCCAGCTCACCGCCGCCGAGATCGAGCAGCGCACCGGTTCTTCCGCTTCCTACATCGGCGTCATCGAGGCGAAAGCCGGCACCGTGCAGCCGGCGAAACTGGCGCTTGGCCTGCGCAAGCTTGCCCTCTCACGCGGCATCGTCATCCATGAGCGCACCCCGGTCCTGGAAATCGGACCGGGCCGCGCCTGCACCTTGCGCACGCCGCGCGGCGAGCTCCGCGCCGAGAAGGTCGTGCTCGCCGCCAATGCCTGGCTCTCCGCCGTGCCGGAGCTGCGCCGCCACATGTACATCGTCGGCAGCCAGGTGATCGCCACGGCCGCCGTTCCGGATGCGCTGGACCGGATCGGCTGGCGCGACGGCGCCTCGATCTGCGACTCCCAGGTTCAGGTGCTCTACTACCAGCGCACGCCGCAGGGCCGGGTGATCTTCGGCCGCGGCAGCGGCGAGGTCGCCTTCGGTGCCGAGATCCATGCCGGCTTCAACCGCAGCCCGCAGCACGGCGCCGGCAACATCCGCGAGCTCCACCGCGTCTACCCTGGCTTGCGCAACGTGCCGGTCGAATACGACTGGTCCGGCCCGATCGACTGCGTGCCCGAGCATATTCCGGTCTTCGGTCATTTGAGCGGCCAGCCGAACATCTTCTTCGGCATCGGCTTCAACGGCACCGGCATCGCCCAGACCCCGGTGGCGGGGCGCATCCTGGCCAGCCTCGCCCTGGAGCGGAGGGATCGCTGGAGCGGGAGCGGCCTGGTCGGCCTGGCGCGCCGCTCGAGCTTGCCGCCGGAACCCCTGCGCTATCTCGGCGCCCGGCTGGTGCGCGCGGCGATCCGCCGCCGCAACGATGCCGAGATCCGCAATGCGCAACCGAGTGCGATCGTTCGCGCCATCTCGGACTGGAAGCCCGGCCGGAGGGAGGCGCAGGGTTAGACGGCCCTCTCGCTTCGCGGCGCCGCATCGCCGACCAGACCGGCGCCGATCGCCAGCCAGACCAGATGCGCGTCGGTGCGCGCGCCGACCTTGCCCTTGATCTGGTAGTGGTAGTTGCGGACGGTCTTGAGGCTGAGATGCAGCGAGGCGGAAATCTCCTCCGCCGACCAGCCCGACGCGATCAGCCGCAGGATCTCGGTCTCCCGCGGGCTCAGCTCGTCGAGCTGCGACTGCGGATGCGCCAGCCGCTCGGCGGCGATCTCGCGGGCGACGTCGTCGCTCATGGCGCGGCCACCTTTGGCGACGATCGCGACCGAGTTCACCAGTTCGGCGGCATCGCTGCCCTTGGTGACATATCCGGCCGCACCGGCCTCGAAGGCCTTCAAGGCGAACTGTGCGCCGCTGTGCATGGTGAAGATGAGGACGCGCGCATCGCGGTCCCATTGCCGGATGTGCCGCAAAGCCTCGATGCCGCCGATCCCGGGCAGCGAGAGATCCATCACCACGACATCGGGCTTGGCCTTCTGATAGGCTTGATAGGCCGAGGCCGCATCGCTGGCTTCGGCGACCACGCGATAGCCCGGCGTGCGCTCCAGCAAGCGCCGATAGCCCTCGCGCACCACCGGATGGTCGTCGACCAGCAGGATGCTGAGCGCGCTCATGCCGCCAGCGGGATGACTGCGGCCACGCGGACGCCACGCGGCGCGGCGTCGATCGACAGGCTGCCGCCGAGCGCCGTCACGCGCTCGCGGATGCCCAGCAGGCCGTAACCGTTGGCATGGGAGAGCTTCGCCGGGCTGCCGCCGCCGTCATCCTCGACGCTGAGCGCCACCACATTGGTCCCGCGCTCGACCTGCAGCCGCACGTCCTGCGGGCTGCCGTGTCGCGCCGCGTTGGTCAGGCACTCCTGGGCGATGCGATAAATGTTCTGCGCGGTCGCCCGCGGAACTTCCGCGAGATCGCCCCTGACGTCGAGGTGGAAGGTCGCCTGCGGCGCCGACTGCACGTTCCAGCCGGCCACCAACTGCGCCAGGCTCGCCTCAAGGCCGAGTTCCTCGACCTCCTGCGAACGCAGGCGGGCGAGGGCGCCGCGGAGCGTCCCGGTCATCCGCTTGGAGGTCTCGATGATCGAGCGCGCGTCCTGCGCCAGGTCCGGCCGGTCCTGGCGTGACTCCATCTCGATCACGGTCGCCAGCGCACCGACTGCGGCCAGGCACTGGCCGAACTCGTCGTGGAGATCCCGCGCCAGCGCGCGCCGCTCTTCCTCCTGCACTTGGAACAGCCGGTTGGTGAGGGCGACCCGCTGCGCCGTCGTGTCCGCGAGTCGCGCCGAGAGATCGTTGACGGCGCGGGAGATCTGGTTGAACTCGGCGGTGCGATAGGCGGGCAGGCGGTGGCTGAAGTCGCCGTTCTCCAGCCGCTTCAGTCCGGCGACGATGCCGCGGGCCGGCATCAGCGAATGACCGATCAGCAGCGCCGAGAGCCCGCTGATCCCGGCGGCGATCAACCCGGCGATCGAAAGCCCGATCTCGATCTGGTGCCAGGCCTGGCGCACCGCCGCCTCCGCGTCCGGCTGTGCCGCGACCATGCCGGCCAGCGGCT
>JAYSFH010000114.1:0-5117 GCA_041913405.1 Dongia sp.
ATGGTGACCTTGACGCCGGCCTCGTAGAGGCGGCGGAGCGGGTGGTCGGCGAGGGTCTTCACCGTGCAGAGCCGGACGTTCGACAGCGGGCAGACGGTCAGGATGGTGCCGTCCTGCGCCAGCCTTGCAACCAGCGCCGGATCGTCGATGGCGCGGATACCGTGATCGACGCGTTCGACCTTCAGCACATCGAGCGCGTCGCGGACGAAGGCGGCGGGGCCTTCCTCGCCGGCATGGGCCACGACATGCAAACCCTTGGCGCGGGCGGCGGCGAACAGCCGCTCGAAATCGGCGGGCGGGAAGCCGACCTCGGAGGAATCGAGGCCGAGCCCGGCGATCCGGTCGAGGAAGGGCTCGGCTTCGGCCAGCATCTTCAAGCCCGGCGCTTCGCCCAAATGGCGCAGACAGCAGATGATCATCTTGGATCTGATACCATGCCGCTGCTCGGCCGCGGCCATGCCGTCGAGCACGCCACCCAAGCACTCGGCCAGCGCGATGCCGCGGTCGGTATGGGCCTGGGGGTCGAAGAAGATCTCGGCATAGACGCCCCCATCCGCGGCGAGGCGGTCGAAATAGGCCTCGGTCAGGGCGGCGAAGTCCTCGCGGTGGAGCAGGACGCCGGCGGCCATGTAATAGAGGTCGAGGAAGGACTGCAGGCTGTCGAAGTCGTAGGCCTGCTTTACCTCCTCGATGCTGCGATAGGGCAGCTTCACCCCGTTCTTGGCCGCGAGTGCGAACATCAGTTCGGGCTCGAGGCTGCCTTCGATGTGGAGATGCAACTCGGCCTTGGGCAGGCCGCGGATGAAGCGGTGAAGGGCGGTGTCGGTCGTGCCGTTGGTCATGGAGGGCGGGATAGCACGACGGCGGGCGCAGTCCAAGTGACGTGGTTCCGGCCGGACCTTTACGGGCCCCCGCCGTTCCGAGGGTGTCCAAAACCGTATCAAGCTTTTGGCGGCGAAGGCTTTTCCGTCGTTTGCAGAGGCTGGACGGATTGTTTGTGGCGTAAAGGCCCTGTAAAGGTTCCGGTGCTGTCTGCGTGTTTGGCGCCGTTAGATTCGTCTGCGTCCAGTCTGCGTTGCAGAGCAGCATCGCGTTCGGTCGCGTGCGATGTGACGCAATTTCACGATGTCAAACAGCGACTGCCGGCGCGCACCGCGCTGTCGAGGCAGACGTTGACCATAGCACAAGCGGCGCTACTTGTCGCTTCGCTCGCACCGCATGAATTCGGGAGTATGCAGAATCTCTCGTCCTCCTCCGCCAAGACGGACGATCCCTGAGTTTGCATCCGTCGCTCGATAGAAACTCGTGGATGGTACGCCTACGCGTACCATGACGATCTTTGGGGGCGGCTCGTCAGTTCCGGCCGCTCAACAACCCGCGCGCGACGACCTGGGCCTGGATCTCGGCGGCGCCCTCGAAGATGTTGAGGATGCGCGCGTCGCACAGCACGCGGCTGATGGGATACTCCTGGGCATAGCCGTTGCCGCCGTGGATCTGCAGCGCGTTGTCGGCATTCGACCAGGCCGTGCGCGCCGCCAGCAGCTTCGCCATGCCGGCGGGGATGTCGCAGCGGCGGTCGCTGTCCTTTTCACGGGCGGCGAAATAGGAGAGCTGGCGGGCGATCATGGTTTCGACCGCCATCCAGGCCAATTTGCCGGAGATGCGCGGGAAGGCGTAGATCGGCTTGCCGAACTGGATGCGCTCGCGGGCGTATTTCAAGCCGAGTTCCATGGCGCATTGCGCGACGCCGACGGCGCGGGCCGCGGTCTGGATCCGGGCGCTCTCGAAGGTCGCCATCAATTGCTTGAAGCCTTCGCCCTCGGCGCCGCCCAAGAGGTTCTCGGCCTTCACCGCGAAACCGTCGAAGGAGAGCTCGTATTCCTTCATGCCGCGATAGCCGAGAACCGGTATCTCGCCGCCCTTCATGCCCTGGGCGGGGAAGGGATCCGCTTCGGTGCCGCGTGGCTTCTCGGCGATGAACATCGAGAGGCCGCGATAGTCGCTCGAGGTCGGATCGGTGCGCGCGAGCAGGGTCATGACATCGCTGCGCGCGGCGTGGGTGATCCAGGTCTTGTTGCCGGTCACCTTGTAGACGTCGCCGTCCTTGACCGCGCGGGTGCGCAGGCTCCCGAGGTCGGAGCCGGTGTTGGGTTCGGTGAAGACCGCGGTCGGCAGGATCTCGCCCGAGGCGAGCTTCGGCAGCCAGTTCTGCTTCTGCGCCTCGGTGCCGCCGAGGCGGATCAACTCCGCGGCGATCTCCGAACGGGTGCCCAATGAGCCGAGGCCGATATAGCCGCGCGAGAGCTCTTCGGTGACGACGCACATGGCGAGCTTGCCGAGGCCGGCGCCGCCGAAATCCTCCGGCACCGTGAGGCCGAAGACCCCCATCTCGGCGAGTTGCTCGATCACCGCGATCGGGATCAGCGCGTCCTTGAGATGCCACTGGTGCGCGTCTTCGCGATGCGCTTCGGCGAAAGCGTGGAACTGGTCCTGAATGATGGCCGCTGGTGATCAGGTCCTGGACCGCATCGAGCGGGCGGAGGTCGGCGGGGGAGAGGCCGAGGTCGGCCGGGCGCACGATCTCGCCTTGGCTCATCGGGAAGCCGCCCGCGATCTGCGCCAGGTATTCGCCGAAGCCGATCTGCAGGATCAACCGCTCAACTTCGCCGAGGCGTTGCGTCTCATGCAGGCGCTCGGCCCAGGCGAGCAATTGCGCCAGGGCGGTCGCATAGGTCGAAAGCCAGGCGAAGCCATGGGCGGCGAACTGCGCACGGTCGAAGGCGGCGGAGTCGATCTTGCCGCCGGAAGTGACCCGCGCGGCGACGGCGCGGCGCGCGGCTTCGACGATGGTCTCGGCGGCGTTGAGGCCGACGTGACACCGTTCCAGCAGGTTCGGCAGCAGCGCGGAAGCCGCCGCGCTGTCGGCAGCCTCCATGGCCATCCGTGCGGACATCGTCAGTCTTCGAGGCAGTCTTCGATGGTG
Organism: Dongia sp.; assembly: GCA_041913405.1. GTDB lineage: Bacteria > Pseudomonadota > Alphaproteobacteria > Dongiales > Dongiaceae > Dongia. The sequence goes on from JAYSFH010000114.1 coordinate 2,984, forward strand.
CGCCGGCCCGGACGCTTGGCCTGGACCAGCACCGCCATATTGCCGGGCTTATGCTGGTTCTTCCACATCTTCATGTGCGCGGCCGGGATGTCTTCCCAGGGGAAGACCTCGGACATGCAGGGATCGATGCGGCGCTCGACCACCAGATGATTGGCCTGGCTGGCCTGCAGCAGGTTGGCGAAATGGCGGCCCTGGATGCGCTTCTGGCGCATCCAGACGAAACGCGCGTCGAAGGTGATGTTGTAACCGGTGGTGCCGGCGCAGAACACGACCATGCCGCCGCGCTTCACCACGAAGCAGGAGACCGGGAAGGTCGCTTCGCCGGGATGCTCGAAGACGAAGTCGACGTCGATGCCCTTGCCGGTGATATCCCAGATCGCCTTGCCGAAGGCGCGGCACTTCTTCATGTATTCGGCATAGGTCGCGGCGTCATCGACATCCGGAAGCTGGCCCCAGCAGTCGAAGTCGTTGCGGTTGATGACTCCCTTGGCGCCCAGCTGCATGACGAAGTCGCGCTTCGATTCATCGGAGATGATTCCGATTGCGTTGGCGCCCGCGGTCGAGATCAGCTGCACCGCCATCGAGCCCAAGCCGCCCGAAGCGCCCCAGACCAGCACGTTGTGGCCCGGGCGCAGGATATGCGGGCGATGGCCGAACAGCATGCGGTAGGCGGTGGCGAGCGTCAGGGTGTAGCAGGCGCTCTCTTCCCAGGTAAGGTGCTTCGGCCGCGGCATCAGCTGGCGGCCCTGCACGCGGCAAAACTGGGCGAAGGATCCATCGGGAGTCTCGTAGCCCCAGATGCGCTGCGAAGGCGAGAACATCGGATCGCCGCCGTTGCACTCCTCGTCGTCGCCGTCGTCCTGGTTGCAATGGACCACGACCTCGTCGCCGACCTTCCAGCGCTTCACGCGCGAGCCGATCGCCCAGACGATGCCGGAGGCGTCGGAGCCGGCGATGTGATACTCGGCCTTATGCACGTCGAAAGGGGAGATCGGCTTGCCGAGGCCCGCCCAGACGCCGTTGTAGTTGACGCCCGCGGCCATCACCATGACCAGGACCTCGTCGGCCTCCAGCTTCGGGGTCTCCACGACCTCGACCTGCATCGATTTGTCGGGCGGGCCATGGCGCTCGCGGCGGATCGCCCAGGCATACATCTTGGAAGGGACATGGCCGAGGGGCGGGATCTCGCCCAGCTCGTAGAGCTCCTTCGGCGGCGGACCTTTCGGCGCTTCGCCGGCGGCCTTCTTGGTCATCGGGATGACGACGGCATTGTCACTCATGGTCCAGCCCCTCGCGTCCTGAATGCGTGCCCGCAGCGCCTGCCGAATTAATTCGCAGGTGCGAAATCCGTTGCATCCTGCCTTCGCATTTGCAGAAGGGTCAAGCCCGATTCTTTACGAAACTGTCTCAGACTGAGAGATAAATGTTCAAATGATGCGCGATTGATCAAAAGGATGAAATTAAATATTGCCCGCAATGTGCGCGCCGCACCATCGGCAAGCCGGCCTGCGGTTGGGCCCCAGAGCCGACACAAAAGAAAAACGCCCGGCTTTCGCCGGGCGCCAGTCGAGGCATTGGCCTCAGCACAAGGTCCAGGTCCGTGGGTGGGGAGACCGGGCCAGAGTTGGACCTCGACAGGAGCTTTTGCGGTTCCAGTCGGGGGTCCGGAACCGCCGCGCTTTTGGTTATTCCGCTCTCAACAATCAGTCGTCACCACAGCAGAGCGCGCCGGTGGCCGCACCTGCCGCACCGCCGATCAGCGCGCCCGCAATGGGTGCGCCCGTCAGCAGACCGATACCTGCACCGCCCGCCGCGCCGATGGCGCCGCCGGACACGGTGCGTTGCTCCCGGTTCGACATGCCAGAGCAGCCGGCCAGGAAGGCCACGAGTAAGACGCTCGCGATAACGCGCTTCATGGATACGACTCCTTCTCAAAATTCCATGACCCGCGAGAGGTTCCCCCGTTGGGCGCTTCCGCAGTGGAAAGGACCCTTCGGTCGTCTCGCCTCAGTAAACGATCTAACGCGGCAAAAGTTCGCGACCGGCACTGCAAATTCGGAGCGGATTCTCCGAGTCGTGGTTGGGGGTTTGTTTTTTTTGATATATAAGTGAAGGGTTGAATGGCAGAGGGATA
>JAYSFH010000114.1:5127-9473 GCA_041913405.1 Dongia sp.
AGAGCGTGGATTCACGGCAGTGTGAATCCGCTCACGGCGCCGTGTGCTGCAAAAGAAAGCGCCCCGGCCGTTGGGGCCGGGGCGCGTCTTGCTGCCGCTCACGCAGCCCGCGGCGTCAGAGGCGGAACTGCAGGCTGATTGCCGGCTGCGGCTGCGGGACGACATAGACCGGCGGCGGCGGCGCGTAATAGACGCGCGGCGGCGCTTCGTAATAGACGGCCGGGGGCTGCACATAATAGACGCGCGGCGGCGGCGCATAGTAGTAGCCGTTGCGCACGACCACCGGACCAGGGCCCCAGCCGTCGCCATGGCCGTGCTTCTTCCAATGCTTGCCGTGACCCCAGCCGTTGCCGTTCCAGTCGTCGTCGGCTTGCGCGGTCGAGAGGCCGGCCGCCATCAAAGCCAGACCGCCCACGAGCACGGCAGCGATCGTCTTCGATCCTTTCAAGCGCAACATGATTTTTCTCCACTCCTGTCGGGGGCTGATCCTGCCCTGCGCAGGCCGCGATCCCCTTGAGGGTGATCGGAACCGCGGTTCGTCCCCATGCATACAACGCCCGACCCTAACGAACCCAGCAGCCCGGCGTGGTCACTTCGCTGTGAGGGAGCTGCAGCTAAGCCCATGGAGATTGAGGCAGAATCGTGGCGAGCGGGGCCGGCGGTCGGTCGATTGACATTCCCGCGCAGGCGTGGATACTCCCAACGCTTCGTGGCGATTTGAGCTCGGCTTGCGGCCACGTTAAACATGCAGCTAAAAGGGTCTGGGACACGCATTTTGCACCTCGACCTTGCCGGTCGGGGTGTTTTTGTGTCCGGAGGTTTCTTTCGATGACCAGCAAACGTGAGATCAAGTCGCACTGGCGCAGCGCGACGCGCCTGGTGCATGCGGGCCAGTCCCGCTCGGGGTTCAAGGAGACGGCGGAGCCGGTCTACTTCACGTCGGGCTATATCTATGAGAGCGCGGAGGAGGCGGAGGCCGCCTTCAACAATTCGCAGCCGCGCTTCGTCTATTCGCGCTTCGGCAATCCGACCGTCGCGATGTTCGAGGAGCGGATGGCCGATCTCGAAGGCGCCGAAGCCGCGCGCGGCACCGCGAGCGGCATGGCGGCGGTCTTCGCGGCGCTCGCCTGCCAGGTGAAGGCCGGCGATCGCATCGTCTCGTCGGATGCGCTGTTCGGTTCCTGCCAGTTCATCCTGGCCGAGATCCTGCCGAAGTGGGGCGTCGAATGCGCGTTCGTCGACGGCCGCGACAACGACGCCTGGAAGCAGGCGCTCAGCAAGCCGACGAAGGCGGTGTTCCTGGAGACGCCGAGCAACCCGAGCCTGCGGCTGGTCGATCTCGAGACGGTGAGCAAGCTGGCACACGCGGCGGGTGCCACGGTGGTGGTCGACAACGTCTTCGCGACGCCGCTGCTTCAGCAGCCTTTGAAGCTCGGCGCCGACGTCGTGGTCTATTCCGCGACCAAGCATATCGACGGCCAGGGGCGCACCTTGGGTGGCGTCATCCTCGGCACGCAGAAATTCATCACCGAGACCCTGCAGCCTTTCCTGCGCCACACCGGGCCTTCATTGAGTCCGATGAATGCCTGGGTGCTGCTGAAGGGCCTGGAGACGCTGGAACTGCGGGTGACCCGCCAGGCCGCCAGCGCCGAAGCCATCGCGCGCAAGCTCGCCGGCCATCCCAAGCTCTCGCAGGTGCTCTATCCGACGCTCGAAGGCTTTCCGCAGCGTGCGCTGGCTGAGAAGCAGATGAACGGCGGCGGCACCATGGTCGGCTTCAGCCTGCAGGGCGGCAAGGCGGCGGCCTTCAAGTTCCTGAACGCGCTCCAGCTGGTGCTGATCTCCAACAACCTCGGCGATGCGAAGTCGCTGGCGACGCACCCGATGACCACCACGCACCAGCGCCTCACCGCCGAGCAGCGTGCCGCGCAGGGCATCGACGACGGACTGATCCGCGTCTCGGTCGGCCTCGAGGATGTGAACGACATCATCGAGGACCTGGAGAAGGCGCTCAGCGCGGTCTAGTTATTTCTTAGCTGGACAGGCCTCAAGCTGCGGCAAGACCCTCACCCTGTCCCTCTCCCTACGGGCGAGGGGACGCTGCGGCGCGAGCCATTATGCTCGTTAAGCCCCTCTCCCGTAGGGAGAGGTTGGGTGAGGGTCTTGAAGCTGCGTGAGACCTTTCAGGCCGAGATGCGCCCTCAACGCGCGTTCGCCGATGCTTCCGTGTCGTAGATGCCGAGAAAGCGGGTGATCTTGCCGTGCTGCACGGTGAAGACGTGGACCCAGTCGCTCTCGAACACCTTGCCGGAGGGGCGCGCGGCGCAGCGTTCCCAGCCGAGCACGGTGACATGCGCGCCGCCGGGGATGAACTCGCGCGGCTCGAAGGCCTGGATGTCGTCGGCGGCCGCGACATCGGCGAACCACTGGGCGACCTGCGGCTTGGTGAAGCGGCCGGTATAGGCCAGGCGCTGCGGGCCGATGAAGCGCCAGTCCACGTCGTCGCTCAGCAGATGAATGATGGCCGCGATGTCGCCGCGGCCGAAGGCGTTGTAGGCGGTACGGACCACGTCCACACCGGCATCGCTCAACAGCATGACTTCCTCCCCGTCGGGTTGTGCTGATCCTGTTTCGCCGCCGCTGCGACTTTGGATGCAGAGCAGGGGGCTTGCCGGGGCCGGGCCGGCCGGGGCAATATTGCACTGCACAATGATAAGAAGCCGATTTGGGAGCGGGTGATGAGTGGCGAAAAGCGGGAGCAGCCCTGGCTGTTCCGGACCTATTCGGGGCACAGCTCGGCCGCGGCTTCGAACCAGCTTTATCGGACCAATCTCGCGCGCGGCCAAACCGGGCTCTCGATCGCCTTCGATCTCCCGACCCAGACCGGCTATGACGCCGACCATGCGCTGGCCAAGGGCGAGGTCGGCAAGGTCGGCGTGCCGGTCTCGCATCTCGGCGACATGCTGACCCTGTTCGACGGCCTGCCGCTCGGCGAGATGAACACCTCGATGACCATCAACGCGACGGCGCCGTGGCTTCTGGCACTCTACATCGCCGCCGCGGAGAAGCAGGGCGTCGCGCGTGCGAAGCTGCAGGGCACGGTGCAGAACGACATCATCAAGGAATATCTCTCGCGCGGCACCTACATCTTCCCGCCGAAGCCGTCGCTGAAGCTGATCACCGACGTCATCAGCTTCGCCTATCGCGAAGTGCCGAAGTGGAATCCGACCAACGTCTGCTCCTACCATTTGCAGGAGGCGGGGGCGACGCCGGTGCAGGAGCTGGCCTATGCGCTGGCGACGGCGGTCTGCGTGCTCGACGGCGTGAAACAGTCGGGCCAGGTGCCGGCGGCGGACCTGCCGCAGGTGGTGGGCCGCATCAGCTTCTTCGTCAACGCGGGCCTGAAGTTCATCACCGAGATGTGCAAGATGCGCGCCTTCGCCGAGCTCTGGGACGAGATCGCGCGCGAGCGTTACGGGGTCGAGGACCCGAAGCTTCGGCGCTTCCGCTACGGCGTGCAGGTGAACAGCCTGGGGTTGACCGAGCAGCAGCCGGAGAACAACGTCTATCGCATCCTCTTGGAGATGCTGGCGGTCACCTTGAGCAAGAACGCCCGCGCGCGGGCCGTGCAGCTTCCCGCCTGGAACGAGGCGCTCGGCCTGCCGCGGCCCTGGGACCAGCAATGGTCGCTGCGGCTGCAGCAGATCGTCGCCTTCGAGACCGATCTCCTGGAGTTCGACGACATCTTCGACGGCTCGACCGCGATCACCGAGAAGGTGGAGGCGCTGAAGCGCGATGCCCGCGAGGAGCTGGCGCGGATCGATGCGATGGGCGGCGCGGTCGCCGCGATCGACAGCAGCTACATGAAGCAGCGGCTGGTGGAATCCAACGCGCGACGACTGGCGGCGATCGAGAGCGGTGCCCAGGTCGTGGTCGGGGTCAACAAGTTCACCGAGAGCGCGCCTTCGCCGCTTACCGCCGGCAGCGACGGCGGCTTCATGAAGGTCGATGCGGCGGCCGAGAGCGAGCAGATCGCGCGGCTCAAGGCCTGGCGCGGCGAACGCGATGCGGCGGCGGTCGAGGCGGCGCTGCAGCGGCTGGAAGGCGATGCGCGATCGGGTGCCAATATCATGGAATCCTCGATCGCCTGCGCGCATGCCGGCGTCACCACCGGCGAATGGGGCGCCGCCTTGCGCAAGGTGTTCGGCGAGTATCGAGCGCCGACCGGCGTCGCCCGGGCGAGCGTCGAGATTGCGCGCAGCGACATCGGCAAGGTGCGGGGACGCGTGGACACGGTCTCACAGCGGCTCGGCCGGCGGATCAAGATTCTGGTCGGCAAGCCGGGG
>JAYSFH010000115.1:0-2050 GCA_041913405.1 Dongia sp.
CAGGCGCTCCGGATGCGCGGAGCCGAGGATCTTGCCCCAGGTGCGCTCCTTGATGCCGCCGGGATGGCCGGTGTGCCAGTAGAACTTCTCGCGCTCGGCCTTGTTGCCGGTCAGCTTGACCTTGCCGGCATTGATGATGATGACGTTGTCGCCGTCATCGATATGCGGGGTGTAGGTCGGCTTGTGCTTGCCGCGCAGCCGGTTGGCCACGATGGACGCGAGGCGGCCGAGAACGACGCCTTCGGCGTCGATCAGGATCCACTTCTTCGCGACCTCAGACGGCTTCGACGAAGAGGTTTGCTCAGTGAGGCGCATGGTTCACTCGAATACAGTTGGTCGGCGGAGCCCTCTCCGCGGATCGCGGCGGTGTATAGAGGTGGGCTTTCGGGCTGTCAACCACCATCGGCATCGCGCCACAAGCTTAATTCAGTAAAATCAATATCTTATCTATACGGTATCATAATACCGGCAAATAATTCCCCGGAATCATGGACTTTTGCCCCTGCCGCCGAGAAAATCGCCGGCAACTCAGGGGGAATATGCATGTACGAGGCGCTGACGGAAGCGGATTTCGCGCGGCATTTCATGCCGCGGCTGGCGGTGCCGGACCACGAAACCTGGCTCTCCGAAGACCATGCGCTGAGTGCCTCGATCCGGGAGCGGCTGCCGCACCGCCGGAATGAACGCTATGGGCCGGGGCCGCTCCAACTGATTGATCTCTTTCCGGCCAAGGCGCCCAACAGCCCGGTCTTCGTCTTCATCCACGGTGGCTATTGGCGGGCGCTGTCCAAGGATCACTTCGGCTTCATCGCCGAGCCGCTCATCGATGCGGGCGCCGCCGTGGCCATGGTCGATTATGACCTCTGCCCCGCCGTGCCGCTCGCGACCGTGGTAGAGCAATGCGCCCAGGCGGTCAGCTGGATCCGCGGCCAGGCGCGCAACATCAACGGCGATCCCGACCGGCTGGTGGTCGCCGGCAATTCGGCGGGCGCGCACCTCGCCGCCATGCTGCTCTGCCGGGACTGGAACGATGCTGCCAAAGGTGCCTTCATCCAAGGCGCGGTGCTGGTGACCGGGATCTACGACCTTGCCCCCATTCCCCATATACAGGTGCGAGAGGACGTGGCGCTGACGCCCGCCGAGATCGAGCGCCTCAGCCCGCTGCGCCTGAAGCCGCGCGTGAAAACGGCGGTTGTGATTGCCGCGGGCGGCGACGAACCGCCGCTGTGGATCGACCAGTCGGCGCGCTATCATCGCCACCTGGTCGAAGCCGGGATGGAGAGCGAATACATGCTGCTGCCGGGCCATCATCACTTCTCGATCTCGCGCGCCATTGCCGAGCCCGAGGGCATGCTGTTCGCCGCCATGCGGCGGGTGCTGGGATCATGACCCCGGGAAACCTGGGCGTGGCGTCGAACGAGCCCCTGCTCCGCGCCGACAGCAACGGCGTCGCAACCCTGACACTCAATCGGCCGGCGCAGCGCAATGCGCTGTCGATCGGCCTGATGGAAGCGATTATCGCCGAGCTCGACCGCATCAAGGCGGATGCGCGTGTTCGCGTCGTGGTGATCACCGGTGCCGGCACCTGTTTCTGCGCCGGCCACGACCTGAAGGAGCTACGCGCCGATCCAGGCCGGGCGCATTACGAGAAGACCTTCGACCTCTGCTCGGCGATGATGCAGCGGATCATCGCCCTGCCCCAGCCGGTGATCGCGGCGGTCCACGGCATCGCCACGGCGGCGGGCTGCCAGCTGGTCGCGACCTGCGATCTTGCGGTGGCCGCCGAGGAAAGCCATTTCGCGACTCCCGGCGTGAATATCGGCCTGTTCTGCTCGACGCCGATGGTGGCGCTGACCCGCGCGGTGCCGCGGAAGCAGGCGATGGAGATGCTGCTGACCGGCGAGCCGATCGACGCGCCGACCGCGCTCCGGCTCGGCCTGGTCAATCGCCTCGCGCCGACGCCCCAGGTTATGGAGGAGGCGCTCGGCCTCGCGGGCGGGTTAAAAGCCACCGACCCCCCCCCCCAGAAGATAGGCCACCCGGCGGTCGA
>JAYSFH010000115.1:2060-7097 GCA_041913405.1 Dongia sp.
CCCGCTCACCTTGAAGATCGGCAAGCAGGCGTTCTACGCCCAGGCCGAGCTCGGCCTCGCTGCGGCCTACGACCATGCGAGCCGGGTCATGACCGAGAACATGATGGCGCTGGACGCCCAGGAAGGCATCGACGCCTTCCTCGCCAAGCGAAAGCCGGAATGGAAAGGCTGCTGAGGTGAGCGAAGACTACAGCGACGACTTCCTGCGCGGCATCCTGGAGGAGACCAAAGTGATCGCCCTGGTCGGCGCCAGCCCGAAGCCGGATCGGCCGAGCCATGGCGTCATGCGCTACCTGCAGCGCCGGGGCTATCGCGTCATTCCGGTCAATCCCGGGCTCGAAGGCCAGATGCTGAACGGTGAAAAGGTCTACCGGTCCCTGAGCGATATCCCGCAAGGCGAGACTGGCGCTGTGGATATGGTGGATATCTTCCGAAATTCCGCAGCGGCGACTGCGCCGGCCTTGGAAGCGATCGCGATTGGTGCGAAAACAATCTGGATGCAGTTGGGTGTCGTCAATGAAGCGGCGGCGCAGACTGCAAGAGCGGCTGGGTTGAAAGTCGTGATGGATCGTTGCCCAGCCATTGAGATACCTCGACTTGTTTCGTAAGAACGCCGCTTAAGTCTTTTCTTTTGAAAGAAACTTCTGTATCGTCGCAAGCATCAACGACGGGGGCGAAGATGGCACGGGGACTGACGATCGCGGCAAGCAACGACCATCCCCATGCGGTCGAGATCGCCTGGCTGGCGCGTGGGCTGAAGCAGCCCGGCGGCAAGCTCCCGCTGTTCGACGAATGGGGCCAGAAGGTCAGCGCCCGCACCGTGCGCTTCTGCATCGACCACGGCTGGGCCGAGCCCTGGTTCACCAACCCGCTGAAGCCGGACTGGCTGGTCTGCAAGCTGACCGACGCGGGTCGCAAGATGCTCGAAGGTCGCGGCGAGTAATCGCGCCGGCGCTCGATCTTCTCTCGGCGCCCTAACCCAACCCCAGAGCCGCCATCGGATTGACCGTCGGTCGGATCGCGCCGTGGCGCGGGCCGCCGCCATGGCTCGCGGTGTTGGCGGCTTCTTTCTCCTGCTCATTGGCGAGCGGTAGCGCCGCGATCGTCACCAGGAGCAACGGCGAGAGAATGCTGCCTGGGTTGCTGAAGCCCTGCAGCGGCGTGTCCGTGGCCGAGGCGACCGCGGTGGTGCTGGCCGTGGACGTGCCGCCGGCCGGCGTGGTCGCCAGCGAGGCGAAAGTCTGCTGGTCGCTGGTGATGCTGGTGTTCATCCGGTTGTAGATCTCGGCCACGGTCCGCGCGTTGCCGCTCTCGTCATAGAAGACGTTGGAATTCGCGGCCGCAGCGCGCGGGAACATCGCGGCACCCGTGGTCGAGGGATCGCTGTCCATCTTGCGGATGAAGCGGAGCGCGCCGGAGAGGCCGAGGAAATGCGCCAGGTGGAGATCGGTCGCCGTCGCCGGGCGGTCGAGCGCGGCTTCCATCTTGGTCTTATTGTCCGAGGCGAGTTCGGCCGCCAGGGCGGCGTTCAGGGTCGGGTCCTTGCGCAGGTCTAGGATCTGCTTGCGCGCCGCTGGATCCGCCACGGTGAAATGGCCGTCGGACCGCTTGGTGATCTTGTCCGCAAGGTCGCCATAGCCGTATTCCGCGGCATGCTCCTTAAAAGTCCCGAGCCAGGTCTGCTCGACGAACTGGTAGAGACCGGTGGCGCTGCTGGTGGAGGCCTTGGCGGCCGGGTCGAAGCTGCTCTCCCGGGAGGCCTGGGCCATCAGGTAGGAGAAGTCCACGCCGGTGTTGGCGCTCGCCTTCTGGATGCTGGCAAGCACGTCCGGCTGGATGGTCGATCCACCGGCACGAATCGGCTGGGTGGCAAACAGGGCCGGGGTCATTTCCGGATCTCCCGCGGGAAACCGGCGTTCCACCCGGCAAGACTTGCCGGGTTTACTGCCAATTCCATCGCTCGCTTGGTTAAAAACCGCATCTTCAGGCCCCTCCACGGGCTTCTCGCGACTGATATCGCAAGGCCTGTGCCAAGGATCCGGGGGCGAGCGCTTCCTAAACCCAGGTGTTCCGGTTAAGAATATTTCGCCCGCGCAACGAGGGGATAGCGGTGGACCACGGGAACATATACCGGACGATCTTCGAGCAGTCCGATATCGGCGTTTACCAGACGTTGATCGAGGGCGGCGTGGTGCAGGCCAATGCGGCCATGGCCCGCATGTTCGGGTATGAGACGCCGGCCGAGTTCATCGCCGCGACCGGCACAACCAACGATAAATTCTACGTCCGCAAGAGCGACCGGGACTGGCATATCGCCGAGTTGAAACGCACCGGCCGGGTCGCCTCCCATGTCACCGAGATGAAGCGGCGCGACGGCAGCCGCTTCTGGGTCTCGGACTCCACCACCCTCGCCCAGGATCCCGCCGGCAACATCTCGATCCTCGGCACCATGGTCGATGTGACCGACCTGGTCGAATCGCAGCGAGCGTTTCGCGAGGCTGAAGCCCGCTACCGCAGCATCATCGACAACGCGCTCGAGGGCGTCTACATCAGCTCGCTCGACGGCCGAATGATCGTGGCCAACCGGGCGCTCGCCGAGATCAACGGCTATGACTCGCCGGAGGAACTGATCCTCTCCGTCAAGGACATCGCCAAGGAATGGTACGTCCGCCCCGAGCGACGCCAGGAATTCGTCGATGCGATGGCGCGCGACGGCGAAGTGAGGAACTTCGAGAGCGAGGTCTATCGCCACCGCAGCCGCGAGCGGATCTGGGTGCAGGAGAATGCGCGCCTGGTCCGCGACGAGAGCGGCAAGGCGCTCTACTACGAAGGCACGGTCCAGGAAATCACCCAGCGCAAGAACTTCGAGCGCCAGCTGATGGTGGCGCGGCGCGCTGCCGAGGCGTCGAACCGCGCCAAGTCGGAATTCCTGGCCAACATGAGCCATGAGTTGCGCACGCCTTTGAACGCGATCATGGGATTCGCCCAAATTCTCCGCGACCGCTGGAACGATCCCGCGCATACCAAGGTCGCGGAATACTCCAGCGACATTCTCCAGAGCGCGCAGCATCTCTACGGGCTGATCAGCGAGATCCTGGACTATTCGAAGATCGATTCCGGCACGGTGCAGCTGGTCGAAGGGCCGATCGACGTCAATGCGCTCTGCAGCCACTGTGCGCACATGATCAGCGAGCGGGCGAACCGCGCCGGACTGAAGCTGAAGCTCGATGTCCCGGAGCGCCTGCCAGCGCTCAATGCCGACGAGCGGCGCATCACTCAAGTGCTGCTGAACCTCGCCACCAACGCGGTCAAGTTCACGCCGGCCGGCGGCACCGTGACGGTTGCGGCCGGCGTCGAGTCCTCCGGCAATCTGGTGTTGTCGGTGGCCGATACCGGCATCGGCATCAGCGAGAAGGATCTGGAAAGGGTGTTCGAGCCCTTCGTCCAGGTCAACCGCAGCGCCCACCCGCAACAGGAAGGCGCCGGCCTGGGCCTATCGATCTGCAAGAACCTGATCGAGCTGCACCAGGGCCGGATCGAGGTCTCCTCGAAGCCGCAACGCGGAACCACCGTCCGCGTCATTCTTCCGGCGGCACGGTTGATGCCGCTGACGGCGACAGCCTAACTCCAAACCTCGCCATCCTCCGCGCAGGCGGAGCATGACGAAGCCGGGTCAATGAGCCCGTCTAGCTCGCGATATACTCGCGCAGTTGGGCGGCTTCGCCTTCCGCTTCTTCTACCCGCGCCTTCACGACGTCGCCGATCGAGACCATGCCGATCAGCTTGCCGTGGCTCTTCACCGGGAGATGCCGGAAGCGGCGCGCGGTCATCATGCCCATGACGTCGGCCACCGAATCCTGCGGCGCGCAGCATATGACGTCGCGGGTCATGATGGTGGAGACCGGCCGCTCCAGCACCTCGGCACCGTCCCGGGCGACCGCGCGCACGATGTCGCGCTCGGAAAGAATACCGATCATCTCGCCGCCCGCATTGCGAACGACCAGAGCGCCGATCTTTTCGTCGGTGAGAAGTTTTGCGGCATCGGCCAGCGACTTGCTTTCCGGCAGCCCGATCAGGCGTTCGGGCTTGCCCTGGAGAATGGCTGCGACACTCATCGCACGTTCCCTCCGCGGCTGTTGCACTCCTGCCAAGTTCAATTTGGGACCGGCTTCAGGCGATGGCAAGCCCTTCAAGAGTCGGAGAGATGGACGGCCTCGCCGCGACACCGGCGGCCGAAGGTTCCTTTTTGCACCTGCGAAGGCTTCAGCCCCGCAAGAACTTGTAGACCTCGGCCGGCCGCGGAATCGGCGCCACCGCGCCATAGCCGGTGGTGGAGAGCGCCGCCGCCGCATTGGCGTAGCGCGCCGCATCGAGCGGTGCGTCGCCGGCGATCAGCCGGGCCAGGAACGAGCCGTTGAAGGTGTCTCCTGCCCCGGTCGCATCGACCGCCGCGACCCGGTGCGGCAGCAGGCGATGCCGCGCTTCCTTGGTCGCGATGATGACGCCGTCCTTGCCCATGGTCATGACGACGAGCCTCGGCCCCCGCTTCAGGAAATGGTCGAGGATCGCATCGGCATCCTCTATGCCGGTGAGGGTTCGGGCATCGTCGAGCGCCGGGCGCAGGATGTCGGCGCGCCGGATGGCGCCGTCGATCGCGTCGCGGGCCCGCTCCAGCGGCCAGAGCTTCAGCCGGAGATTGGTGTCGAAGCAGACTTCGAGCCCGGCCTGCCGCGCAGCGTCCATGGCGGCGAACACCGTCTCGCAGGCCGTCTCCGAGATCGCCTGGCTGATCGCCGAGACATGCAGCACCTTGCCGGCGCGCAGATAGTCGAGCGGCAAATCGGCCGGCGTCATGCGGCTGGCGGCCGAGCCGGCGCGGTAATAGTGGAACTGATGGCCGGCGTCGCTGTGGGTGACGAAATAGATTCCGGTCGGCGCCTTCTCGTCCCGCTTCACCGCGGTGGCATCCACCTCCTCGCGGCTCCAGAGCTGCATGAGCAGATCTCCGAAGCGATCGGCGCCCAGTGCCGTTAAATA
>JAYSFH010000115.1:7107-9473 GCA_041913405.1 Dongia sp.
GCCGGATTTGGCCCCCTGGCGCGCGGCGGCGATGGCGGTGTTAGAGGTGTCGCCTCCGAAGCCGGCCTTGTAGAGGTCGTCGCCGTCTGGCCCCCCGGTCGATTGGGGCTGCTGGTTGAACTCGACCATGGCTTCGCCGAGGCAGATGAGATCGGGCACTGGGGATTCGTCCGAGGTTGTGGGTCGCCTGTTTTAGGCGACGGCGCGACGTCCCGCCAGCCCGCCGAACACCACCAGCACGACTGCTGGAATGAGGTTGACGGTCAAAGCCAGCAGCGAATCCTGCTCGGTATGAACCAGGAGATGGGCGGTATCGGCAAAGCCGGAGACGGCCAGGCAGCCGAGCCAGGCGGTGAGCCCCGGCCGCAGGGTCTTCACCCGCCGCAGCATCGGCAGCAGCACAATGATGAGCCCGGCCGAGGTCAGCACGATGGTCATGAGGCAGGCGCTTTCCGGCAGCAGGGCGAGGCTGGCCGGGATGGCGTCCCAATTGGTGAGGCAGGTCACGGCGAAGCCGGTGCCCCAGAGCAGCACCGGCACGACCGGCAGCCAGAGCCAGTGCCGCGACCGGTCCGGCAGGCTGACATGGAAGGCGGCGATGGCCGCCGTCACGCCGGTCAGCCAGCTGCCGGCGAGCGGGACGTAGAAGGTCGCTTCGGTCGCCGCATGGGCGAGATCGGCTCGCGAGCCGCCGACCGCGGCGATCACCGTGATGACCAGCGTCGCAAATGCGCTCCAAAACGCCGCCCGCAGCCCGGGCTTGCGCAGCGGCTGCACCGGCTGGAGCCTCTCGGCCAGGGTTTCGATCAGCTGCTCGGTCGCGGCCATGTCAGGCTCCCCCCAGCAGGCCGCGCAGCCGCTTGATCGCACGATGGACCGAAACCTTCAGCGCGGTTTCCGATTGCCCGGTGGCTTTGGCCGCCTCCTTCAAGGACATTTCCTTCAACTTCAGCATCTCGATCGCCCGGCGCTGGCCCTCGGGCAGGCTGGCGATCGCCGCCTGCAACCGCGCCGCCTCGCCGGCCAGTTCAGGGTGATTCGTCTCGACCGCGGCAAAGGTTTCATGCGCCTCGGTCAATTCGGTCTCCCGGCCGGCTTGTCGCACCCGCCGCCGCAGCCGGTCCAGCAGCCGGTGCCGGGCGACCGCCGTCAGCCAGGGGGCGAAGGGCCGGGTCGGGTCATAGGTGTGGCGGACGGAATGGACCGTCAGAAGCACGTCCTGCACCGCATCCTCGAGATCGGCGCCGCTGAGGCCGAAGCGATGGGCCAGGGCGCGGAGATAGGGGGTGATCGACTGCAACAGCCGGCGATAGCGCGCGGCATCGCCCTGCTGCGCCTCGGACATCAGCATCGACCAGTCCTCCTCGGGAGACCGGGCCGGCTGCGGTGTTGCGGTTCTTGGTCCGTCGTTCACGGGCGGGACGCTATCACCTTCCGGGGCAAATTTGCAGGCCCCGGAGCCCCTGGGATTCCTGTTGCCGGAGCGGTGGCGCAATGGCCAATCTAGCGCCCGGCTCCGGACCTCACGGCGTAGAAACCATGCTCATTGCCCAGCTCAGCGATCTCCACGTCCAACCGCATGGCGTGCTGGCCTATGGCGTGGTCGACACCAATCCCTTCGTGGAGCGCGCCTTCAAGGCGGTCGCGGCGCTCGATCCCAGGCCGGACGTCGTACTGCTGACCGGCGACCTCACCGATGGCGGGACCGACGCGGAATACGACATCCTCGCCGAACTCATCCGCCGTCACCTCGACCTGCCGGTCTATCTCATCCCCGGCAATCACGACCGCCGCGAAGGCATCAAGTCACGGCTCGGTCATCTCTCCGGCGTCGCCGCGGATCCCCGGTTCCTGCATTATGTGATCGAGGACCTGCCGGTCCGCCTGGTCATGCTGGATTCGATCGTGCCGGAGCAGGGCCATGGTGAGCTCTGCGCCGAGCGGCTGGCCTTTCTCGAACGCGCGCTCGCGGCCGCGCCGCGCCAGCCGACCCTGGTGGCCCTGCACCACCCGCCCTTCCTCACCGGCATCGCGCATATGGATGAAGTCAGCCTGCAAAATCCCGATGCCTTCGAGGCGATCATCCGCCGCCACCCGCAGGTCGAGCGGATCCTCTGCGGCCATGCGCATCGGCCGATCGTTGTCCGCTTCGGTGGGAGCCTGGCGCAGGTGGCGCCCAGCGTCGCGCATCAAGTGACGCTCGACCTCCGCCCGGACGGGCCGGCCAGCTTCAACTTCGAGCCCCCCGCCTTCCTGGTGCACCACTGGCGCCCCGAGGGAAAGCTGGTCACCCACCAGGTCTATGTCGGGGCATTCGCCGGGCCGCATCCGTTCGACATGGACGCGGGCTGAGATCGCCGCGCTAG
>JAYSFH010000116.1:0-9398 GCA_041913405.1 Dongia sp.
AGCAGACCGGCGCCAAGATCGACATCGAGGACGATGGCACGATCAAGGTCGCGGCGGTCGATGCCGCCGCCGCCAATGCCGCGCTCAACTGGATCAAGGGGATCGTGGCCGAGCCGGAGCAGGGCGTGATCTACGAAGGCAAGGTCGTGAAGATCATGGACTTCGGCGCCTTCGTGAACTTCCTCGGTTCGCGCGACGGCCTGGTCCACATCTCCGAGCTCGCGCGCGAGCGGGTGAAGCAGGTGGGCGATGTCGTGACCGTCGGCCAGCAGGTCAAGGTCAAGGTCATCGGCATGGATGACCGCGGCAAGGTGAAGCTCTCGATGAAGGTCGTCGATCAGTCGACCGGCGAGGACATCAGCGACAAGATCGCCAAGGAAGACGCCGAGCGCCGCGCCGCGCGCAATACGGAGCGTCAGGCTGAGTAGCGCGAAGGCCGGAGTCATTCAGGCGTGAGTCTGGACCTCCCGCAGGTGATCGGGCATCGGGGCGCGGCCTTGGCCGCCCCCGAGAACACCCTGGAAGGCTTCCGCGAGGCGGCCAGGCAGGGCGCGAAGTGGGTCGAGTTCGACGTCGGCCTTTCGGCCGACGGGCAGTGTTTCGTGATGCACGACGACACGCTCGACCGCACCACCAGCGGCAAGGGCCCGGCACATCTGAAATCCATCGCCGAACTGAAGGCCCTCGATGCTGGCTTCTGGTTCGGCAAGAAATTCGAGGGCGTCAAGCTCCCGACCCTGGCCGAGACCATCGCGCTCCTGACCGAGCTCGACCTCATGGCCAATGTCGAGATCAAGGGCGACCCGGAGAAGCGCCATGCCGAGTTGGCCAAGGCGGTGATGACCGAGCTCCGCAAGCTCTGGCCCGCGGCCAAGCCGAAGCCGCTGATCTCGAGCTTCGAGCTGGAATGCCTGCGCACGGCGCACGCCGAGGCGCCGGAGTTTCCCCGTGGCTATCTGATCTGGGGCCGCGAAGTAGACTGGCTGGCCAAGGCGCGAAGCGTCGCCGCGGCCACCATGAACATCGACAGCGATCACGCCACCCAGAGCTGGATGAACGAGCTGAAACAGGCCGGCTATGGCGTGCTGGTCTGGACCGTCAACGCGCCGGAACGCGCCGCGCGGCTGATCGAATGGGGCGCCGACGGCGTCTTCACCGACGCGCCCGGCGCCGTCTTGGCCCGCTTGGCCAAAGGTTTATAATGGTGCGGCGTCGCACCGACGCGCGGACCTAACTCCGCCGTCATCCCGGGACTTGGTCCCGGGATCCACGCCTTCGCATCGCGCGGCACCCAAGGCGTGGATCCCGGCGCCTAGCGCCGGGATGACGGAGTTAAACGAGCGAAGTCCATCTGCCTGGGAGTTCTGAATTGAAGCCGCTGAACACGCTGAAGATATCGGGGATCGATGCGCTGCCGCTGGTGGAAGGCGGCAAGGGCATCTCGGTCTCGAACGGCGAGTCGTCGGGCGCCTGGGCGGCGGCCGGCGGCATCGGCACCTTCTCCGGCGTCAACGCCGATTCCTACGACGAGCACGGCGAGCCGATCCCGCAGATCTATCACGGCAAGACCCGGCGCGAGCGCCATGAAGAGCTCCTGGCCTACGCGATCAAGGGCGGCATCACCCAGGCGAACATTGCCTACGAGGCCTCGAACGGCAAAGGCCGCATCCACATGAACGTGCTCTGGGAGATGGCCGGAGCCGAGCGGGTGCTGCATGGCGTGCTCGAAGGCGCCAAGGGCAAGATCCACGGCGTCACCTGCGGCGCCGGCATGCCCTACAAGATCGCCGAGATCTGCGCCCATTACGGCCTGCACTATTATCCGATCGTCTCCTCGGCGCGCGCCTTTCGCGCCTTGTGGAAGCGCGCCTATCATAAGTTCCACGACCTCCTCGGCGGCGTGGTCTATGAAGATCCGTGGCTGGCGGGCGGCCATAACGGTCTCTCCAACGTCGAGGACCCGAAGCAGCCGCAGGATCCCTATCCGCGCGTGCTTGAGCTCAGGAAACTGATGCGCGACGAATGCGGCCTCGCCGAGACCCCGATCATCATGGCGGGCGGCGTCTGGTACCTGCGTGAATGGGAAAACTGGATCGGCAATCCGGAAATGGGGCCGATCGCCTTCCAGTTCGGCACGCGGCCGCTGTTGACCCAGGAGAGCCCGATCTCCGACGCCTGGAAGCAGCGCCTGCTGCATCTCAATGAAGGCGACGTCTATCTCAACCGCTTCAGCCCGACCGGCTTCTATTCATCGGCGGTCACCAATCCGTTCCTCGACGAGCTCAAGGCCCGGGCCGAGCATCAGGTCGCCTACAGCCAGAGCAAGGTCGGCGAGCATGAATGGCCGTTCCCGGTCGGCGCCCGTGGCCGCCTGGTTTATCTCACCGCCGCCGACAAGCTCCGGGCCCAGAGCTGGGTCGACCAGGGCCTGACCGAGGCGTTGCGCACGCCGGATTCGACGCTGATCTTCGTCACGCCGGAAAAGGCCAACGAGATCCTGACCGACCAGATCAACTGCATGGGCTGTCTCTCGCAATGCGCCTTCTCCAACTGGTCGCAGAACGAGCAGGGCACCACCGGCCGCAAGGCGGATCCCCGCAGCTTCTGCATCCAGAAGACCCTGCAGGAGATCAGTCATTCAGACCGGATCGACGACCAGCTGATGTTCGCCGGCAACAAGGCCTATCGCTTCAAGGACGATCCCTTCTACGCGAACGGCTTCATCCCCACCGTCAAGCAACTGGTCGAGCGCCTGGTCACCGGCGACTAAGCACCCGTAAGGATCACCCAACTTGTCCCGATCGCATGCCGGATCGCTCCTGCTGCTGCTCGGCCTCGCCGTCTGCTGGGGGTACAACTGGGTGGTGATGAAGATCGGCTTAGCGGATGCCGGGCCGGTCGCCTTCGCCGCGATCCGCTGCCTCGGCGGCGCGATCATCCTGGGCCTGGTGCTGCTGGCGCTCCGGCGCAGCTTCAAGATCGTCGAGCCCTGGACCATCGTCGTGATTGGCCTGCTGCAGACCGCGCTGGCGCAAGGCCTGATCGCCATGGCGCTGCATGGCGGCCAGGCGGGCAAGAGTGCCGTGCTGAACTACACGCTCCCGGTCTGGGTGATGATCCTCGGCTTCCTGTTCCTGAAGGAACGGCCGAGCCCGACGCAATGGCTGGCCACGTTGGTGGCCTTCACCGGCGTCATGGTGATGACCTTCCTGAACGGCAAGGCGGTTTCATGGGAGCCGATCGTCTTCGCGCTCTCGGCCAGCATCTGCTGGGGCGCCGGCACCATCGTGACCCAGGCGCTGATGCGCCGTCACAGCGGCCGGATCGACGCGCTGACACTGACCGCCTGGCAGCTCTTCATCGGCGGTGTGGTGCTGACCACGCTGGCTTTCATCGTGCCGGAAGCGCCGCTGCACTGGACCACCAGCCTCGTCCTGGCCCTCATCTACAATGTCGGCCCGGCCAGCGCCGTCGCCTTCCTGCTCTGGTTCATGCTGCAGCAGCGGATCGAGGCCAACGTGCTCTCGCTGATCGTCCTGATCGTGCCGCTGGTCGGCATCGCCGCCGGCTGGCTGCAGCTCGGTGAGCGGCCGACCGGTCCCGATGCGATTGGCATGGCGCTGATCTTGACCGGCATCGCCGTCATGGTGGTGAGCCAGCGCAAGAAGCTGCCGGTCACCGCCCAGGCCGAGGGCTGAGCGGTGGCGCCGGTGTCCGACGTGCGCAGCCGGACGCTCTCGCCGGGCATGTCGCTCGTCATCATCGTCGGCCTCTCGATCATCTGGGGCTATCACTGGGCGGTGATGAAGATCGGCCTCTATTACTGCGGCGGCCTGACCTACACCGCGATCCGCTGCATCATCGCCGCGCCCTTGATGCTGGCGATCGTGAAGCTGCGCGGCGGCAGCATCCGCCTGAAATCGCCGAAAGCGGCAATCATCGTCGGCATCGTCCAGACCGCCGGCAATTTCGGCCTCGGCGCCATCGCCGTCAAATTCGGCGAGGCCGGCAAGAGCGCGGTCCTCACCTATACGATGCCGTTCTGGGTGCTGCTGCTGGGCTTCCTCTTCCTCGGCGAGCGCGCCGGCCCGCGGCGCTGGATCGCCGCGTCTCTCGCCGGTATCGGCACCTTGCTGGTGGCGTTGGCGGGGGGCGTCGCGCAATTGATGCCGGTGCTGCTCGCGATCATCGCCGGCGTCTGCTGGGCCTCGGGCGTGCTGCTCTACCAGCATTTCCATAAGAAGCACGGCGACGAGCCGACGGTCTTCGCCGCCTGGCAGCTTTTGGTCGGCGGCCTCTCGATGGGTCTGTTCATCCCCTTCGTGCCCGGCGAGCACGCGATCCAATGGACCTGGCCCTTCATCGCCGCGCTCACCTACACGACGCTGTTGGCGACCGTGGTGGCGGTCTATCTCTGGTTCTTGCTGATCTCGCGCCTCGAAGCCGGCATGGTCGCACTCGGCGTCCTGCTGGCGCCGGCCATTGGATTGGCATCGAGCTGGATCCAGCTCGCCGAACGTCCCGCGCCCCTGGAAGCGCTGGGCCTGGGCATCATCATGTTCGCCATCGCCTTCTTCGCCTGGGCGCAATGGCGCAGGGCGCGGGCGGCAAGGCTGGCATGAACCGTCAGCGCTCGAGCGCCACCGTCGTCGGCGTATCCTTCATCGCATGATAGGCGATCGAAGCAGCGAACCCCGCACAAAAGGCACAGATGACCAGAATGCCGATGGCGCCGAAATGGGCGACGGGACGCCACTTCACTAGCAGTTCCATGCGCTGGAACACGGCGCCGTAGAGTGCTTCGATCGGGCGCAGTACGAAGCGGATCGCGCGCCCTATGGCGCGGAAGATCGGCGAAAAGATCCAAGCGAGGACTTCTCCGAAGATCTCAACGATCACATGGAAAAGAAACTCGATCAGAAGACGAAAGATTGCTTTCAACAGCGCAAGGACTACGCGGAAGAAGCCCTCCGCCAGCTCTTCAGCCAACTGACGAACCCCGATCGCGGTCGATCCGCGCAGCAGGGGATATTGTCCGGTGTCAGGCGACTTTCAAGTGTCGTCCGAGAAACCTACTCCGTCAGCGCGAAGGGCGTGAACCGTGTGTCCCGATCGTAGACGTCCACACCCTCGTGGCGCTTCAGATAGTTCACCACCAGATAGGTGAGCGGCGTCGCCGCGGTCTCGTAGGCGACCTTGAACAGCCACTGGAACAGGATGAGGCTCAGGAGCGCCTCGTTCGGCATCCAGGGCTCGCCGTAGAAGGCGAGGGTGCAGAAGATCGCGCTGTCGCAGCCCTGGCCGACGATGGTGGAGCCGATGGTGCGGCTCCAGAGATGCTTGCCCGCGGTCCAGATCTTCATCTTGGCGAGGATGGTGGAGTTCACGAACTCGCCCACCAGGTAGGCGGCGAAGGAAGCGCCGAGGATCCGGAACTGGGTGCCGAGGATGGCGTCGTAAGACGCCTGGTCGTGCCATTCCGGATTGGCCGGAAGCTGTCCGCCCAGATAGATCGCCGCCGCCGCGAAGAGATTGCAGCCGAAGCCGATCCAGATCGCCTTGCGCGCCCGCTTGAAGCCGTAGACCTCGGTCAAGACGTCGCCGAGGATATAGGTGACCGGGAAAATGAGATCCGCCGCCTGCAAAGTGACCGGATAACCGAACACGGTGAAGGGCGAGATCATCTTCACAGCGATCACGTTGGAGATCAGCAGGTCGGCGACGAAGAACGCCACCACCGCGACATAGAGCGTGGAATGTTCGGCCTTCGGGAGCTTGGTCTGCATTTCGGTCTCGGGTCTGAAAAAGGGGCGGGAAAGCGGGCCAAAGGGCGCGCTGGCTTTCCGGATCGGCCGCTGTTATAGCCGCGCCCAATGGGCCTGAAAACCGCCGATTTCGACTTCCCCCTGCCCCCGGAGCGCATCGCCCGGCACCCGGCAAAACCGCGGGATTCCGCCCGGTTGCTGGTGGTCGGGGCGGACCTCCAGGACCGCGTGGTGCGCGACCTCCCGGACCTGCTCCAGCCCGGCGATCTCCTGGTCGCCAACGACACCAAGGTCATCCCGGCCCAGCTCGAAGGCCGGAAGGGAGAGGCCCGGATCGAAGTCACCCTGATCCGGCGGGACCCCGACGACGCCCGCGCCTGGGAGGCCTTCGCGAAGCCGGGCAAGAAGCTGAAGGTCGGCGACGCCGTTTCCTTCGATGGCGGCCTCGGCGCCACCATTCTCTCCAAGGCCGAGTCCGGCGAGATCGCGCTGCGCTTCGACTGCGCCGAGACCGAGGTCATGGCGGCTCTGCACCGCATCGGCTCGATGCCGCTGCCGCCCTATATCCGCAAGCTGCGTGCGGTCTCGGCCGCTGATGATGCCGACTACCAGACCATCTTCGCCGCGCGCGAGGGCGCCGTTGCCGCACCCACAGCCGGCCTCCACTTCACCCCGGAACTGCTGGCGGCGCTGGAACGGCGCGGCATCAAACAGGCCCGGGTGACGCTCCATGTCGGCGCAGGCACCTTCCTGCCGGTAAAGGTCGACGACATCGCCGAACACAAGATGCACGCGGAATGGGGCGAAGTCACCGCCGCGACCGCCGACGCCTATAACCGCGCCCGCGCCGAGGGCCGGCGCATCGTCGCCGTCGGCACCACCTCGCTGCGCCTGTTGGAATCGGCACTCGACGCCGAAGGCAACCTGCAGCCCTTCGCGCGCGAGACCGATATCTTCATCCATCCGGGAAAGACCGTGCGTTCCGCCGATCTGCTGCTGACCAATTTTCATCTGCCGAAATCAACGCTCTTCATGCTGGTCTGCGCCTTCGCCGGCACCGAGAAGATGCGCGCGGCCTATCAACACGCCGTCGGCAGCGGCTATCGCTTCTTCTCCTATGGCGATGCCTGTCTTCTGGAGAATGCCGCGTGAGTCACTTTTCCATTCTCGCCACCGACGGCAAAGCCCGCCGCGGCCAGCTCCAGACCGCGCATGGCGTGGTGAACACGCCGGCCTTCATGCCGGTCGGCACCGCGGGCACGGTCAAGGCGATGCATCCGGAATCGGTGAAGGCGACCGGCGCCGAGATCATCCTCGGCAACACCTATCACCTGATGCTGCGCCCCGGCGCCGAACGGGTCGCGCATTTCGGCGGCTTGCACAAGTTTGCCAACTGGCCCGGGCCGATCCTGACCGATTCCGGCGGCTTCCAGGTGATGAGTCTGGCGCAGCTCCGCAAGATCAGCGAGGAGGGCGTCGCCTTCCGCTCGCATATCGACGGCGCGAAGATCATGCTGACACCGGAGCGGAGCATCGAGATCCAGCACCTGCTCGATGCCGACATCACCATGTGCTTCGACGAATGCACGCCCTTCCCGGCAACCGAGCAGCAGGCGGCGGATTCCATGCGTCTCTCGATGCGCTGGGCGGCGCGCAGCCGCAAGGCTTTCCAGCAACGCGCCGGCTATCACCAGTTCGGCATCGTGCAGGGCGGCATCTATCGCGACCTCCGCGAGGAATCCGCGAAGACGCTGGGCGAGATCGGCTTCGAGGGCTATGCGATTGGCGGCTTGGCGATTGGCGAAGGCCAGCAGGAGATGTTCCGCGTGCTCGACTTCACGCCGGATTTCCTGCCCCAGGATCGGCCGCGCTACCTGATGGGTGTCGGCCGGCCGGAGGATATCGTCGGCGCGGTCGCGCGCGGCATCGACATGTTCGACTGCGTGATGCCGACACGCTCGGGCCGCACCGGCCTCGCCTTCACCCGACGCGGCGAGCTCAACATGCGCAACGCGCGCCATGCCGACGACACCGGGCCGATCGATCCCGATTGTTCATGCCCCGCTTGCCGCAACTATTCGCGCGGCTATTTCCATCACCTGATCAAGGCCAAGGAGATGCTGGGGCCGATGCTGCTGACCTGGCACAACCTGCATTACTATCAGGAGGTGATGCAGGGCCTGCGCGGCGCCATCGAGGCCGGGAGCCTCGAGACGTTCGTCGTCGACTTCCACGCCCAACGAGCGGAAAGCGAGAAAGAGTGACCGAGATTCAGTTGATCGCCAGCGACCTCGACGGAACCCTGCTGCGCCGTGACGGCAGCCTCTCGCCGCGCACCGTCGCCGCGGTCAAGGCGGCCGTCAAAGCCGGCTTCCAGATGGTGCTGGCCAGCGGCCGGCCGCCGCGCACCATGCAGCCGATCGCCGATCAGCTCGGCCTCAGGAATATCGGGGTCTGCTCCAACGGCGCCATCCTCTACGACTTTGCCAAGCAGGCTGTGATCCACAATCGCCATGTGCCGAAGGAGACGCTGAAAAGCATCATCCTGCGCCTGCGCGAGCGCGAGCCCAGCGTCTGCTTTGCCACCGAGCACGGCCATCATGTCGGCACCGAGCCGCATTTCCCGCGGCCCGACACCTGGGTCAGCGGCATCGCGCCGAAGATCGGCGATATCGATACGCTCTGCGCCGACGACGTGATCAAGCTCGCGGTCCATCACCCGGACCACGCGGTGGAGACCATGGCCGAGCTGGTCCGCGCCGTCGCCGGCAACGAGCTCTCGGTCACCTTCTCCGGCATGCATTTCGTCGAAGTGGCCGCGGCCGGTGTCTCCAAGGCGCTGGGCCTGGCCGATGTCTGCAAGCGGCTCGGC
Source organism: Dongia sp. (assembly GCA_041913405.1). GTDB lineage: Bacteria > Pseudomonadota > Alphaproteobacteria > Dongiales > Dongiaceae > Dongia. The sequence goes on from JAYSFH010000116.1 coordinate 8,638, forward strand.
GTCGACCCGAAGCATGTGGCGGCCTTCGGCGACATGCCGAACGATCTTGCGATGCTGAGTTTCGTCGGTCGCGGCGTCGCCGTCGGCAACGCCCATCCCGACGTGATGGCGGAAGGTTACGAAACCACCGGCACGAATGACGAAGATGGAGTCGCTCAGGTGATCGAGGCGCTGGTCGCGGCCCGCGCCCGCGCGGCGCAGTAGGAGACGGCCATGGCCAAGTCGAGATACACAAGGCTCACCCAGCTCGGCGCGAAGAGCGATCTGCCGGCCGAGCCCAGCGTCAAGACCCTGGAGCGCGTGCCCAACCCGCATCCCAGGGAGAACTACACTGTCCGCTTCACCGCGCCGGAATTCACCTGCCTCTGCCCCGTCACCGGCCAGCCGGACTTCGCGCATTTCGTCATCGACTATCTGCCGGGGAAGTGGCTGGTCGAATCGAAGTCGCTGAAGCTCTATCTGCATTCCTATCGCAACCATGGCGGCTTCCACGAGGGCACCACGCTCGACATCGCCAAGGATCTGATCCAGGCGATCGCGCCCAAATGGATCCGCATCGGCGGCTACTGGTATCCGCGCGGCGGCATGCCGATCGACGTCTTCTTCGAGAAGGGCAAGAAGCCCGCCGACCTCTGGGTGCCGGAGCAAGGCGTCGAGCCCTATCGCGGCAGAGGTTGAGCATTCGCACCCCCGCCCTAACCCTCCCCCGATTCGGGGGAGGGGATTCTCTTCTCCCTCCCCCGAATCGGGGGAGGGCCGGG
>JAYSFH010000117.1:0-9385 GCA_041913405.1 Dongia sp.
GTTCGACATCGGCGGCCTGCTGCGCTCCGACAAGCTCAACGGCCAGTCGATTCTGTTCACGCGGCTGGCACTCTATCTCAACCCGAAGCTCGACATCGCCAAGCTCCTGATCGGCGGGCTGCTGCAGGACGGCAAGCATCTCGAATCCGCGATCGAGGCCTATCGCGCGATCCCGGCGGATTCGCCCTATCACTGGAGCGCGCAGCTGGCGATCGCCGACTGCCTGCGCGACCTGGAGCGCACCGACGAGACCGAGAAGCAGCTGCAGGGCCTGGTGACCGCCGAGCCCAAGCGCGCCGAGGCCGCCGTCGCGCTCGGCGATCTCTATCGCAAGGAGAAGCGGTTCGGCGATGCCGCCGCCGCCTATTCGACGGCGATCGATCGGATCGGCGCGCCGCAGCAGAACGACTGGGCGGTGTTCTATTTCCGCGGCACCGCCTACGAGCGCAACAAGCAGTGGGACAAGGCCGAGCCGGATTTCCTGAAGGCCCTCGAGCTCTCGCCCGACCAGCCCTATGTGCTGAACTACCTCGCCTATACCTGGGTCGAGAAGCGCGAGCATCTCGACAAGGCGCTGCCGATGCTGGAGAAGGCGGTCGAGGCGCGGCCGGAGGAAGGCTTCATCGTGGACAGCCTGGGCTGGGCCTATTACCAGCTCGGCGACTACAAGAAGGCGGTCGGCTATCTCGAGCGCGCGGTCGAGCTGCAGCCCGACGACCCGGTGCTGAACGATCATCTCGGCGATGCCTATTGGCGGGTCGGGCGCAAGGCCGAGGCGCGCTTCCAGTGGAGCCGCGCCCTCAACTTCAAGCCGGAGCCGGACACGATCGGCCAGATCGAGACCAAGATCAAAGACGGCATGCCGGACGCCGAGCCAGGCAAGGCGACCCAGCAGGACGGCTGAGCCAAGCCGCTTCGTCGCCCATGCTCGCCCGCGCCAAGATCAATCTCTACCTCCACGTGCTCGGCCGTCGTCCGGATGGCTTTCACCTGCTGGACAGCCTCGTCGTTTTTGCCGAGACCGGAGATGAGATCGTCGTCGCGCCGAGCGATGCACTCTTGTTGAAAATCGTCGGACCGTTTGCAGCCACCCTCGCGGCCGACGACGACAACCTGGTGCTGCGCGCGGCGCGGGGCTTGCGCGATCTCGCCGGCGTCACGACGGGCGCGGCGATCCTCCTCACCAAGAACCTGCCGGTGGCCTCGGGGATCGGCGGCGGCTCGGCGGATGCCGCCGCCACGCTGCATGCGCTGATGGCGCTCTGGAACATCAAGCCGGAGCGCGCGGCGCTGGAGCGGCTGGCACTGAGCCTCGGCGCCGATGTCCCGGTTTGCCTCGCTGGACGGCCGAGCTTCATGGGCGGGATCGGCGAGGAGATCGCGCCGGTCGGGACCCTGCCGGAGGCGCATCTGCTGCTGGTCAATCCCGGCATCGCGACGCCGACCCCGGCGGTGTTCAAGGCACGGCAGGGCGGCTTCTCGCCCGCCGGGCGCTGGGCCGCGCCGCCCAGCGATGCCAAGGGCCTGGCCGCGGCGCTGAAAGAGCGGGGCAACGATCTCACCGCGGCCGCGATCACCGTGACGCCGGCGATCCGCGCCGTGCTCGATGCTATCGCCGGCACGGAGAGCTGCCTGCTGGCCCGGCTTTCGGGCAGCGGCGCCACCTGTTTCGGCATTTATGCCGATGCGGCAGAGGCCGAGGCGGCGCGGCGCGCCGTTCTCGCGGCAAATCCCGGCTGGTGGGCGGTCGCGGCGCCGATCGCGCGCTGATTCAGGGCTGATTCAACTGGGCGGCGCTTGTCAGCCGCGCACCGCGCCCGTACCCTCGCTGCATCGGTTTGACGGGGGAAGCGATGCCTGAACTATCCACCAAATCGCCGACTGATCTTGAATCCGTGCTGGCCAAGCTCAGGGCCTGTGCCGCGCTGCCGCTGGAGCAGGCGACGGCCATGCCGCCGGAGCTCTATTCCAGCGCCGCACTCTACGACCGCGAGCTCAAGGAGATCTTCGCCAAGGAATGGCTCTCGCCCGGCCGCGCCGCCGACATCCCCAATCCCGGCGACTACATCTCCTTCGCAATCAACGACCAGCCGGTGTTCTCGATCCGCGGCGACGACGGCAAGATCCGCAGCTTCTCCAATGTCTGCCTGCACCGCATGATGCGCCTGGTCGATGGCAAGGGGCACTGCACCCGCATTGTCTGCCCGTATCACGCCTGGACCTATGACAACGCCGGGCACTTGCTCGCCGCGCCGCATATGAAGAAGTCGCCGGGCTTCAACCCGCGCGACCACGCGCTGCCGGAGATCCGCACCGAGATCTGGGAAGGGTGGATCTACATCACGCTCAATGACCAGGCGCCGCGCGTCGCCGAGATGCTAGCGCCGCTGCTGCCGGTGGTCGGGCGCTACCAGATGGCCGACTACGTGCACTGCCAGACCGAGGATTTCGTCTGGAACACCAACTGGAAGCTGCTGACCGAGAATTTCATGGAGGGCTACCACCTCCCGGTCGCACATAAGAAGACCGTGGGCGCCTGGTTCCCGGCCGAGGAAACCGGCTTTCCGGAAGAGCGTCATGACGCCTTCACCTACCAGACCTTCATCAAGGACCAGACCGCGAAATACGGGCTGGCGCATGCGAACAACACGCGCCTCACCGACCGCTGGCGCTACACCTCGGTCATGCCGACCGTGTTCCCGACGCATATGTACGTGCTGGCGCCGGATCACCTCTGGTATCTCTCGCTGCGGCCGAAGTCGCTGGGCGAAGTGCATTTGCGCTTCGGCTATGCGCTGGCGCCCGAGGTCTATGAAAGCCTCGCGGACAAGGACAGCTTCATCGCCGAGACCAACGCCTTCTTCGACCGCGTCAACGACGAGGACCGGATGGTCACCGAAGGCATCTACCAGGGCTCCCGCGCGCCGCTGGCCAAGGGCGGGCGCCTGTCCTGGCTGGAACGCGAGATCCACGACTTCATGCAGTATCTGCTGCGCAGGCTGGATACCGGCGAGACCGAGGGTCAATCGCGGCCGAAGCTCAGCGTGGCGCGGTAAACCCCGAACCATTTTGACGCCTGCGCGGCGCTCTGCCAGATTGCGGCCCTGCGCGTCATCACGTTGGATTTGAAATCATGGGCCGTTGGGCCGGTACGGCGGGCCTGCTTCTGCTCGCGGTGCTATGGGGCACGATGGTGCCCACCATCTCGCATCTGCTGAAGACCTGGGATCCGCTGTTTCTCGCCGCCTTCCGCTATCTCGGCGGCGGACCGGCGCTGATTCCGATCCTGCTGCTCATGGGCCGCGGCAGCGGCGGCCCGGTCGAGCCTGTCGCGCTGTGGCGTATCGGCCTGCTGGGTGCGGTCGGGATCGGCGGCTACGCCGGCCTGTACACCCTGGGCGTCGCGCATTCGAACGCGGTGACCGCCGCGATTCTGAGCGCGGCCAGCCCTGCGGTCGCCACCATCACCGACCGCGTAATCTTCGGCCGCCGGCTCGACCGCCGTATGCTGCCCGGCCTCGCGCTCGCGATTCTGGGCTGCGTGGTCGCGACCGTGGATCTCACCCGGGCCGGCAATCCCTTCGACCTGCGCGGCGGCGAGCTGCTGATGCTGGCCGCCTTCACCTGCTGGTCCTGGTACTCGACGGCGGCGCAGCGCTGGCTCGGCGGCTGGTCGCAGGTTCGCATTTCCTGCGTCACCATGACGGTCGGCGGCGTCGCGCTCACCGTCGTCTATCTGATCGTCGCCGGGCTGGGCGGCGTGCCGTTCCCGCCCGCACCGCCGGGCTCGACCGAGGACCTCTTGGTCCTGATCTGGCTGGTGCTGGCCCTGGTCTCGTTCGGGGTGCTGCTCTGGAACTTTGGCGTGAAACGCAGCGGCGTGGTGACCGCCAGCCTCTATCTCAACTTGACCCCGATCGTCGCGATCCTGATCCTGTCGCTCGGCGGCACCACGCCGAACCTGCAGCAGGTGATCGGCGGGGCCATGGTGATCCTGGGCATTCTCTGGGCCGAGCTTGCCACGATGCGCCCTGCCAACCAGGAGGAGGCCGCGCCGCCGCCGGCCGGAATCGACGAGGCGCCGGGATTGTAAAAAGGGGGAAGGGGAGAGCGAGGGGACAGACGGTTCATTTCAAGCGCAGCGCCATGCAGTTCGAGAATTTCGGCGGCGAGGGGCCTGGCAAGGGCACCATCGCGCGCCTGATCGGCCCCGATCTCTCGAAGACCATTGGCGCCGGCATCGCCACCTTCGACGGCACCTCGATCGACTGGACCGTGCTCTATGACGAAATGATCGTGGTGATCGAAGGCACCTTCCGCCTCGGCACGCCGGAAGGCGAGATCACCGCTGTGCCCGGCGACGTCATCTGGATCCCGGAGAACACGCCGATCTCCTACCGCGGTGAAAAGGCCGTGGTCTGCTACGCGCTCTATCCGGTCGATTGGCGCAAGCGCCACAACCTCTAAGGCGCTACCCCTTGTGCAGGTGGTAGAACCGCTCCGAACGGGCCTTCGCGCCGCAGGCGTCCTGGCGGCAGAAGCGGCGCCGCTGGTTCTTGGTGCGGTCGATGAAGACCCAGGTGCAGCGCTCGCAGACCCGGAGCTGTGACGGCTTCTCGCGCGTCAGCATGTCGTGGGCGGAAAGCGCCACCCGGTTCAGCACGGTGCCGAGCCCCGGCGTCGCCGCATCGGCGGTCCAGAGAAAGGCTTCGTCCTTCTGCGCGATCTCGGCCACGCCCACGGCTTCGGTGATCACCGCGCGGACCTTGGCAAAATCCCTGGCTGCGATCGGCTGGCCGCCGGAGATCGCCGCCACCGTCCGCTGCAGCGCTTCGCGGAAGGCATGCATCGCCTCGACCTGCCGCGCCGCCGCGCCGGGCTTTGCCTTCGCCGCCTGGGCGATGCTGCGCGCCTCGCCGGTGCTGAGGATCTCCGCGAACAATGCCCAGTTGATCGCATCCTGATGGGTCGGGATGCGCTCGACCTCGCGGATCTTGGCATGACCGCCGGCGGTGTTGGCGAAGTCGAGGCAGGGGAGACCGCCGACCAGATCCAATGGACCCCAGACATGGCCGGCCTCGATCGCCAAGCCGGAATTGGCCGATTGCAGTCGCTCGTCCCGCTTGGTCACGTCACGTCCCACCACTTGCAGCGCCATATTGACAGCGCCGCCTTCCTGGTTCCATATTCTAACGGTCTAAATGCCTTTTAACCGTTGAAACTTGATCCCTTGATTCCGCCGCCGGCATGGTCCCATGCCGCACCGGCGGGCATCAAGGGATCGCTTTCACGCATCGCCGGCGCATGAAGACGCGGCGACCGAACGCTCAAGGGAGGACCAGAATGATCAGGACTTTGCTCGCCGCGAGCGCCCTCGCGGCCGTGATGGGCTTGGGAATCGGCATCGCCCCGGCCCAGGCCGAGGATATCCCCATCGCCGTCGCCGGCCCTATGACCGGCCAACTGGCTGCCTTCGGCGAGCAGCTGCGGCGCGGCTCCGAGATGGCGGTGAAGGACATCAACGCCGCGGGCGGCGTGATGGGCAAGCAGCTGAAGCTGGTGGTCGGCGACGACCAGTGCGATCCGAAGCAGGCGGTGCAGGTCGCCAACGACATGGTGAGCCAGGGCGTCGTCTTCGTCGCCGGCCATTTCTGCTCCGGCTCGTCGATCCCGGCTTCGTCGGTCTATGCCGAGGAGGGCATTCTCGAGATCACCCCGGCCTCGACCAATCCCGCCTATACCGAGGACTCCCACGCCAAGGGCATCACCACCCTGTTCCGCACCTGCGGGCGCGACGACAAGCAGGGCCTATTCGCCGGCCCCTGGCTCGCCAAGACCTATCCCGGCAAGAACGTGGCGGTGCTCGACGACCGTTCGGCCTATGGCCAGGGCCTGGCGAACGAGACCGCGAAGAACATGGAGGCCAACGGCCTCAAACCGGCGATGCGGGAGAACTATACCGCCGGCGAGAAGGACTTCTCGGCGATGATCTCCAAGATGAAGGCGGCCAAGATCGATGTCGTCTATATCGGCGGCTATCATCCGGATTCCGCGCTGATGCTGCGCCAGGCCCGCGAGCAGGGGCTGAAGGCGCAGTTCATCTCGGCCGACGCCACCAACTCGCAGGAATTCTGGTCGATCTCCGGCCCGGCGGGCGAGGGCATGCGGTTCTCCGATGCCTCCTCTGCGGTCAACCTCGATTCCGCCAAGGACGTGGTCGCGAAGTTTCGCGCCGAGGGCTATGAGCCCGAGGGCTACACCTTGAGTTCCTATGCCGCGATCCAGGCCTGGGCCGCCGCCGTGACGAAGGCTGGCACCACCGACGCCGAGAAGGTGGCGGAGGCGCTGCGTGCCAGCACCATCCCGACCGTGATTGGCGACCTCGGCTGGGATGAGAAAGGCGACCTGAAGAAGATCCGCTACGCCTGGTTCCTCTGGCATGACGGCAAATACGCACAGGAGCCGCTGAACTGATCGCTTCGCTCTCTGGCGATCCAAGGCCCGGGCGTCCCACCCGGGCCTTTTTTCTTGCGCCGGCCCATCGCGCACGCGAGCATGCGGCCCAAGAAGAAAGCATGAGGGAGAGTTGCCGATGACGCTGCGGCTCTATTTCCACCCGCTGTCGTCCTTCTGCCACAAGGTGCTGACCGCGCTCTATGAAAACGACACGCCCTTCGCGGGCGAGGTCGTGAACTTCATGGACGAGACGTCGTGGACGACCTTCACCCGGCTCTGGCCGATCGGCCGCTTCCCGGTGCTGCGCGACGAGCAGCGCGGCAAGACGGTGCCGGAATCGACGGTGATCATCGAATACCTCGACCGCCATCGGCCCGGCCGCACCCGCTTCATCCCGGACGACCGCGACCTCGCCGACGAGACGCGCTATTGGGACCGCTTCCTCGATCTCTATGTCCATGTGCCGATGCAGAAGATCGTGACCGACCGGCTCCGCCCGCAGGGCAGCAATGACCCATACGGCGTCGACCAGGGCAAGAGCCTGATCACCACCGCCTATGACATGCTGGAACCGCATCTGGCCGGTCGGGAATGGATGAACGGCCGCGGCTTCAGCCTGGCCGATTGCGCCGCGGCGGGACCGCTGCAATTCGCCGACATGCAGGTCCCGATCGGCGGGCGCAAGAATCTCGCCGCCTATCTCGAGCGGCTGAAGGCGCGGCCGTCCTACGCCCGCGTGTGGAAGGAAGCCGAGCCCTATCTGGCGATGGTGCCGAAATAGCGATGGATCGCTCCGCGGTTCCTAGTATATACTTCGTATATACATGAGGAGGCGCCATGCGGACCAGTATCGCGAAATGGGGCAACAGTCTGGCGGTTCGGCTGCCGCGCCAAGTGGCGGAAGCGGCGAACCTTCAGGAGGGCGCCGAAGTCGACATCAGCGTCGAGGACGGCAAGCTCACGATCGCGCCGAAACGGCCGCGCTACCAGCTGTCGGAATTGCTCGCGGAGTACAAGCCGAAGCACCGACACGCCGAGCAGGATTGGGGTAAGAAGAAGGGTAAGGAGGAGTGGTGACGTCCCGCTCTTACCAGCCCGATCGTGGCGACTTCATCTTCCTGGATTTCACGCCACAAGCCGGCACGGAACAGGCCGGCCGCCGACCCGCGCTCGTGCTCTCACCCCGCAGCTTCAACGTCGCCACCGGCCTCATCATGGCATGCCCGATCACCAATCAGGTGAAGGGCGGCTCGTTCGAGGTCGCGGTGCCCAAGGGCAGCAAGCTTACCGGCGTCGTCCTTTCGGACCATGTTCGCAGCCTGGATTGGTTGGCGCGACGCGCGGAGTTCCACAGCAAGGCCGGCGACGAGGTGGTGGAGGAAGTGGTCGCGCGGATTGTTGCGATCATTTCCGCGGCCGCCTGATCGGCCGCACTCTCCGCCGTTCAGATCTCCGCCGCGACCTTCAGCCCTTCGAACACGGCTTCCTCGGCGGTGCGGGGCGTGAGGCAGTCGCCGATCATGTGGACTTCACCGCTCCAACCTTCCAGCTCGTCGGCCAGCGCGTCCACGCGTTCGTGGCCCAGGGAGGCGACGACGGTGTTCACGTCCTCGAGGACGATCGGCTCGCCGTTGGTGGCGTGCTGCAGGTAGACAGTCTCGCCGTCGATGCCGTAGAGCCGCACCAGCGGGATGATCTCGACGTTGAGATTCTGCAGCTCGCCCCAACTCTTGTCGCGGACGTATTGGTGGATGCGCTGGCCCGGCATGTAGCCGTCGACCGCGAGGCGCACCCGGCAGCCGGCACGGGCCAGCTTCTCGGCGATGCCCATGCCGATCCAGTCGCAGCGCCAGTCGGCGACCACCACCGAGGTCCCGACATTGACCTCGTTCTTGATCACCTGCCAGGCATTGACGACATGGCCGGTCTCGACGCCCTCGATCTCACCGGCGCGCGGCCTGGCGCCGGTCGCGACGATCACCGCATCGGGCTTCAGTTCATCGACCAGCGCGCGGGTGACCTTGGTCTTGGTCACCACCTTCGCACCGGCAAGCTGCATCTCCCGGGTCAGATTGGTGACGATGCCGCCGAACTCGGCGCGGGTCGGCAACAGCTGGGCCAATAGTGTCTGACCGCCCAAGCGCTCCGTCGCCTCATAGACCGTCACGTCGTGCCCGCGTTCGGCCGCGACCGCCGCGGCTTTCATGCCGCCCGGGCCGCCGCCGGCGATCAGGATCCGCTTCTTCTTGGCGATCGGCTTGCGCTTGCCATACGTGAGCTCGCGCCCGGTCTCCGGATGCTGGATGCAGGAGATCGGATAGCCCAGGTGGAAATGCCCGATGCAGGCCTGGTTGCAGGCGATGCAGGCGCGGACGTCGTCGAGCCGGCCCTCCTGCGCCTTCTTCGGCATCTCCGGATCGCAGATCATGGCGCGGGTCATACCGACCATGTCGGTCTGACCGGAAGCGAGAATCTTCTCCGCGTCCTGCGGCTGGTTGATGCGGCCGGCGACGAAGATCGGCGTCTTCACCCGTGCCTTGGCCGCGGCGGCAAACGGCGCCACATAGCCATGCTCGAAGGCCATTGGTGCTGCGATATGAATCGCGCCGCCGAAGCTCGCCGAGTTGCCGACCACGATATTGTAGAAGTCGAGCGTGCCTTCCAGCGCCACCATGGCTTCGAGCGCCTCGCCGTCCTGCAACCCGGCATAGTCCTTCTCGTCGCCGCTGATCCGCATGCCGACGATCAGCTCCGCGCCGCATTCCTTGCGGATCGCGGCGATGATCTCGCGGATGAAGCGCAGCCGGTTCTCGGGACTGCCGCCGTATTCGTCCTCGCGCTGATTGACCCGCGGATTCAGGAATTGCGCCGGCAGATAGCCGTGGCTGGCCACGATCTCGACGCCGTCGAGGCCGGCCTTCTGCAGCCG
>JAYSFH010000118.1:0-9326 GCA_041913405.1 Dongia sp.
ACTCACATGGTTCAAGTGCACGCAGATGATCTTGCTCGGCACCACCGGCCAGAGATGCTGCGCCTCGGCGATCTTGACCCGGCGCCCGTCATCGGCGACCAGTTCCTCGCCCTGGCGCTCGACCTCGACCACCGCGCCCGCCAACAGGATTCGCCGCGTTTCCCGCACGTCTCTCTCCCTTATTGCGCCGCTTTGCGCTGCGCGTTCCAGCCGCCGGCCGGGCGATCGAACCAGACATGGACCTGGCCGGTGCCGACCGAGTTTTCATACTCGCTGTAGAGCTGGCCGGGTGCCCGCCATTCGCCTTCGCCGAGGGCCGCCGCCATCATCACGTAATGCCCGAAATTTGCCTCCGGCTTGAACTTCAGGAAGTCCGGCATGGTCTTCAGCACCCGCGCGTGGTCGCCCGCCTTCATCCAGTCGAGGCGATCGAGATCGGCCTTGGCGTGATCAGGGCTGAAGATATGCTCGACGTCCCCCGCCTCATGCTGGCGCAGCTTGCTCAGGGGCCAGAATTTGTGGCTCATGGCACCCGAGGCCAGCAGCAGGACCTTGCGGTCACTGGCGCGGATCGCTTCGCCGATTGCGCGGCCGGCGCGCAGGAAGTCGTCGGTCTCCGCCGTCTGCGCGCAGGAAACCGAGACCCAGGCTTCGTCGCCCTTCTGCAGATACTTGATGAGATTGACCGTCGCATACTGGATCGGCAGATAGGGATCGTCGATCGGCGTGATCCAGGTCCCGTGCTGGCCCGCCAGCGCCGCCGCCGCCCGCGCAAATTCCGGATCGCCCTTGGCGTCATAGGGAACCTGCGACATGCCGCGCGGCAGCTCGTCGGAGGTGTACTTGCCCTCGCGCCGCGCATGCGACGTGATCACGAACTCGACCGTGGTGAACCAATGGGAGTCGAAAACGATGACCAGATCGTAATCGAGCTTCGGCAGCACCTCGCTGCGCAGCCGGTTCAACCCGGTCACGACCGAGAATTCGCGGCCCTTGTTGAGCTCGTAGCGGATCTCCTTCGGCAGCATGACCGTGGGGACATGCGCGATCAATCCGCAGCCGACGACCTCACCCATTCTTGCTCAATCCATTCGGCGATAAGTTGCTCGCCTTCACATCGCATTATAAATCGAACGACCAGGTGCCGCCCTCGCGGCCGATGCCGGACTTGCCGTTGCCGCCGAACGGCTGGCGCAGGTCGCGCACGAAGAAGCAGTTGTTCCAGACCAGGCCGGCATTGATCTGCGCAGAGACGCGCTTGGCGCGCTCTTCGTCGCCGGTCATCACCACGCCGGCGAGGCCGTATTCGGTGTCGTTGGCCATCTGGATCGCCTGCGCCTCGGTCTTGAACGATTGCAGGCAAAGCACCGGCCCGAACACCTCTTCGCGCAGGATCTCGGAGTCCAAGGCCGGATCGAGGAACAGGGTTGGCCGATAATAGATCCCACCCAGCTCTTCGTTGGGTCCGCCGCCGAGCACGGGCTTCAGGCCCGCTTCCTTGGCGCGCTTCACGAAGCCATCGACCCGCTGGAAATGCGGGCGGCTGATCTGCGGCCCGATATCGGTTGCCTCGTCGCGCGGGTCGCCCTGGCGGATCTTCTTCGCCCGCTCGATGAAGGCGGCGATGAAGGTCTCGCGGATCGACTCCTCGACCAGGATCCGCGTGCCCGCCAGGCAGACCTGCCCGGCATTGTCGTATTGTCCGACCGCCGTGGTGACCGCGAGATCGAGATCGGCGTCGGCGAAGACGATGAACGGCGACTTGCCACCCAGTTCGAAGGAAAGCGGCACCAGATTCTCCGCCGCCGCCGCCGCGATGGTCTTCGCGGTCGGGACCGAACCGGTGAAGCTGATCCGCCGGACCTTCGGATGCCGGGTCAGCGCCGCGCCGGCGGTCTTGCCGAGACCCTGCACGACGTTGAAGACACCCGCCGGCAGCCCAGCTTCCGCGGTGATATCGGCCAGCAGAGACGCCGTCAGCGGCGCCCATTCCGGCGGCTTATAGACCACCGTACAACCCGAAGCCAAAGCCGGCGCGATGCGCCAGGTGCCGAGCATCAGCGGCGCGTTCCAGGGCGTGATGATCGCCGCGACCCCGGAAGGATCCCAGCTCACATGGTTGCGATGGCCGCGGGTGTCGAAGTCCGGGTGGTCGAGTTGCAGCAGCCAGTCGGCGAAGAAGCGGAAATTATGTGCGACCCGCGGCATCACCCCGCGCCGGTGCGAGCGCAGCAACGAGCCGTTGTCGCGGGTCTCGACCTGGGCGAGCTGCTCGACCCGCGCCTCGACGCCGTCGGCGATCTTGTGCAGCAGCCGGGCGCGTTCCTCGCGGCTGGTCCGGCCCCAGGTCTTGAACGCCGCATGGGCCGCGCTGACCGCCTGGTCGACCTCGGCGGCGCCGGCGCTCGCGACATCGGCGATCACGCTCTCGTCGATCGGCGATATGCTCTGGAAGCGGTTCGCGCTGTCCACGCGCTTGCCGCCGATCCAGTGCCTGGTGTCGATCTCGACGCCTTCGACGCTCGCCGCCATATGCCTCCCCCGTCGACCGGCTTGTTATTGGGATTGCCGATCGTTCGACGTCGAATAATTTAGCCAGCACCTGATCCGAGTCAAGCGCCCTGGCGGGAGACCGTCGATTTCCTGCCTAGTCGATCGCGTGGAGGGGGCCGTCGATCTTCTCGATCGTGGCGAGGATCGCGCGCAGCACATCGGTGGCGGAGAGCATCTGCTTGGCCGACAGGCCGCCGACGATCCGGGTCTCTTCGGCGTTGAAGCGGGGGAACAGGCTGGTGATCAGCGCATCGCCGGCCGAAGTCAGGTTCACGATCACCAGGCGGCGCTCCGCTTCGTTGGTGCGCCGCTTCACCAGCTTGCGGCCTTCGAGCGTGTTCAGGATTCCCGAAAGCGTGCTCTTGGCAACGCCGGCCTCGACCGCGAGCTTGCGGGTTTCGAGCTCGCCGTAGATCCAGAGACACCAGAGCGTGGTGAAGGCCGACCAGTGCAGGTTGGCCTCGGTCAGCACGCAGTGCTCGAAATGCTCGCGAATCGCCGCCGAGGCGCGGTGGATGTTGGAGACCAGGGCCATCGAGTCGAGGTTGACCCCGAGACTGGCGACCCGGCGCTCGCCCAGGACCTCGCCCAGCGGCTTCTTGGAATGCGGGTGCAGCTTCGGCGTCGCCGCCGGGCGTTTGGTGCGTGCGCTGCGCGCAGATTTGGCCACCAGGGTCTCCTCAAGCCGCCCAGGGAATAAGGGGGCCGTCTTATAGCATCCGGGCCACTCGCGCCAGAAGCCGGCCGCCATTCGTAGAACCGGATCGTTCCTTCCCGAACGACCGCCTTGCCCCCCATATTGATCTGGGTTATCGTTCGACATCGAACGAAAAATGCGAGGCATCCGCAACTGGGATTGCGGAATGCAGAAACGCAGCGATGGCGGCGGCACCTGATGCCGCCGTGGGACAGAGGGGAGGCTTGAAGCCATGTCACAGACCGGATCACTCCGGCGCAACGCATTGGGCGTCGCCGCGATCACCTTCTTCGTCGTCTCGGCGGCGGCGCCTTTGACCGCCGTCGCCGGCGGCTATCCGATTGCCATGCTGCTCGGCAACGGCGCCGGCGTGCCGGCGGCGGTCGTGCTGACCACGATCATCCTGCTGATCTTCTCGGTGGGATACACGGCCATGGCGCGCCACATCGCCAATGCCGGATCCTTCTTCGCCTTCACCGCGCGGGGCTTGGGCGGTGTCCTGGGTGGTTCCGCGGCCTATATCGCCGTGCTCGCCTATAACACCATGCAGATGGGCCTCTATGGGCTGTTCGGCGCGGTCACGGCGGGCGTCCTCGGCGAGTACGGGCTGGTCCTGCCCTGGTGGGCTTGGTCGCTGATCGCCATGGCGATCGTCGGGGTCTTCGGCTACATGAAGATCGACCTCTCGGCCAAGGTCCTCGCCGTCCTGGTGATCGCCGAATACATCGCGGTCCTGATCCTCGACCTGGCCATCATCGGCACCGGCGGCGACAGCGGCAACAGCACGGTCAGCTTCACCTACGACGCCTTCATGGGCGGCTCGCCGGTGATCGGCATGCTGCTCTGCTTCGCCGCCTTCATGGGCTTCGAAGCGACCACGATCTACAGCGAGGAAGCCAGGGATCCGAAATCCACCGTGCCGCGGGCGACCTATGCCTCGGTGCTGATCATCGGCATCTTCTATGCGATCTCGACCTGGGCCATGGTCAACGGCGAGGGTGCCGACAAGCTGATGACGACCTTGGGCGGCATGGATCCCACCACCTTCATCTTCGCGCTCTCCGAGCGCTATGTCGGCGGCTGGTTGACCACCATCATGAGCCTGCTGCTGATCACCAGCGTGTTCGCCGCCCTGCTCGCGTTCCACAACGCCGCGGCGCGCTACTTCTACGTCCTCGGCCGCGAAGGGCTGCTGCCGGCAGGCCTCGGGCAGACCCACGACGTGCACCAGAGCCCGCATCTGGGTTCGGTCCTGCAGACCGTCCTGGCCCTGGTCGTGGTCGGCATCTTCATCCTGACCGGCCAGGATCCGGTGCTGGGCCTCTTCGCCTGGCTCACCAATCTGGCAACCCTCAGCGTCATCACGCTGATGGCCCTGGTCTCCTTCGCGGTGATCGCCTTTTTCCGCAAGAATCCGGGGCTCGAGCCCTCTTCCTTCAAGGCCGGCATCGCGCCGCTGGTCGGCGGCGCCCTGCTGGCGATCATCGGCATCATGGTCGTGGTGCATTTCCCCGACCTCACCGGCGCCAACATGGCGATCGCCTATGGCCTCGTCGCGCTGGTGCCGGTTGCCGGACTGCTCGGCGCCTTCGTCGCCAACCAGCTGAAGCAGCAGTCGGGTTCCCGCTTCGCCGAACTGGGCGCGCACCAGGCCGAGTAAGCTAGGCGTATCGACGGAAAGGCCGGGGTCGCCAGCCCCGGCCTTTTTTGTTTGCGGTCCCGGCGCGGGATTGACCATGATCAAAGCATGGCCGCCGATATCCGGCTCGAATCAGCGAAGCCGGAGGCCGGAGAAGTCCGAATGACATGCTGAAACTGCGTCGCGTCGCCATCGACACGCCGCGCGAGAACGTCGTCTATCTCGCGCGGGAATGCCCGGTCTATCGCGCCGAGAAGTTCCAGGGCCTGGCCAAGATCGAGGTCTCGGCCAACGGCCGCTCGGTCATGGCGGTGCTCAATATCTGCGACGACGCCGAGCTGCTGCACCCGGACGAGCTCGGTCTCTCCGAGCAGGCGTTCCGGCAGCTTGGCTTGCCGGAAGGCAGCAGGGTGACCGTCGCCCAGGCCGGACCGCCGGCCAGCCGCGAAGCCATTCGCGCCAAGGTCACCGGCGCGCGCCTGGGCTATGCCGAGTTCGAATCGGTCATCCGCGACATTGTCGCCAACCGCTATTCCAAGATGGAGATCGCGGCCTTCCTGATCGCCTCGGCCAGCTTCCTCACCACCGAGGAAGTGCTGGCGCTGACCCGCGCCATGGCCGCGGTCGGCAACCGCCTCGCCTGGCCGGGGCAGACCGTCGTCGACAAGCATTGTGTCGGCGGCATCCCCGGCAATCGCACCTCGATGATCGTGGTTCCGATCGTCGCCGCGCACGGGCTGGCGATCCCCAAGACCTCGTCGCGGGCGATCACCTCGCCGGCCGGCACCGCCGACACGATGGAGACGCTGGCGCGGGTCGAGATCAGCGCCGAGGAGATGCAGGACATCGTCCGCGCGGTCAACGGCTGCATCGTCTGGGGCGGCCACGTGAATCTCTCGCCGGCCGACGACATCCTGATCTCGGTCGAACGCCAGCTCGGCATCGACACCCGCGAGCAGCTGGTGGCCTCGATCCTCTCGAAGAAGCTGGCCGCCGGGTCGAGCTACCTGGTTATCGACATCCCCGTCGGTCCCTCCGCGAAGGTGCGCTCGCTGGCCGAGGCGATCCGCCTCCGCAAGCTGTTCGAGTTCGTCGGCGACCAGATCGGCCTCTCGCTCCAGGTCGAGATCACCGACGGCAGCCAGCCGATCGGCAACGGCGTCGGTCCGGCCCTGGAGGCGCGCGACGTGCTCCGCGTCCTCAACGGCGATCCCACAGCACCTGGCGACCTGCGCGACCGCGCCTTGCTGCTGGCCGGACGCATCCTGGAGTTCGACCCCGCCTTGCGCGGCGGCAAAGGCAGCCAGCGCGCCCGCGAGCTGCTGGAATCCGGCGCCGCAGCGCGCCAGATGGAGCGCATCATCGCAGCACAAGGTCCCTCGCCCCATGTCGCTCCCGGGGCGATGGTCGAGGACATCACCGCGCCGCATTCCGGCGTGGTCACCGGGATCGACTGCTATCGCATCGCGCGGATCGCGCGAATCGCCGGCGCGCCGACCGACAAGGGCGCCGGCGTCGATCTCTTCAAGAAAGTCGGCAGCCCGGTCGAGGTCGGCGAGCCGCTCTACCGCATCCATGCCGAACACGCGACCGACTTCCGCTTCGCAACCGAGATGGCCGGCCAGGATTCCGGCTTCACCCTGAGCAAGGCGACATGACGATCTCCCTGAAGTTCTGCGGCGCCGCCGGCACGGTCACCGGTTCCTGCTATCTGCTGACCCATCCGCGCGGCCGGGTCCTGGTCGACTGCGGCATGTTCCAGGGACCGAAGACCTTGCGCGAGCTGAACTACGGCGCCCTGCCCTTCGACCCGGCCAAGATCGACGTCGTGCTGCTGACCCATGCGCATATCGACCATTCCGGCCTGCTGCCGAAGCTCTGCAACGCCGGCTTCACCGGCCGGATCATCGCCACCGCGGAGACCAACGCGCTGCTGGAATGGATGCTGCCGGATTCCGGCGCGATCCAGGAAGGCGAGGTGCAGCGGTTGAACCAGCGCAACGCCCGCCGCGGGCGCGCCGAGGTGGAGCCGATCTACACCCGCGCCGACGCCGAGGCAATGCTGCCGCGCCTGAGCGCGCTCGAGCAGGACAGCTGGTCGGAAGTGATGCCGGGAATCCGCGCCTGCTTCCGCGACGCCGGCCATATCCTCGGCGCCGTCTCGATCGAGCTCGAGGTCGTGACCGACGATCCGAAGCAGCGAACGCTGCGGCTGCTCTTCTCCGGCGACATCGGACCGGATTTCAAGCCGTTCCATTCCGGTCCGGAAGGCTCCGAGAACTTCGACTATGTCGTCGTCGAGGCGACCTACGGCGATCGCGACCGCCCGCGCCTCAACGACGAGGAGCGGCGCGCGGTGCTGAAATCCGTGATCGACCAGGCGCGCGCCACCGGCGGCAACCTGATCATTCCAGCCTTCGCGGTCGAGCGCACCCAGGAGCTGCTCGCCGATCTCATCGCCCTGACCGCGCGGGGCGAGATTCCGGCCATGCCGACCTTCCTCGATTCGCCGCTGGCGGTCGGCGCAACCCAGGTGTTCCGGCGCTTCCGCAGCGAACTTCGCCTGCCGGCGGATATAAGCGACCCGTTCCAGGCGCCGCACATCCACTACGTCACCACCGCCGAGCAGAGCATGGCGCTGGACCGCATCGCCGGCGGCGCCATCATCATCTCGGCCAGCGGCATGTGCGATGCCGGCCGCATCCGCTACCATTTGAAGAGCAATCTCTGGCGCAGCGACGCCACCGTCCTGCTGGTCGGCTATCAGGCGCCGGGCACGATGGGGGCACTGCTGAAATCCGGCGTGGCCTCGGTCCGCATCCACGGCCAGGAGGTTAAGGTCGCGGCCAAGATCCGCAGCATCGACACCTATTCCGGCCATGCCGACCGCAACGAGCTCATGGCCTGGGTGGAGGCGCGGCTGCCGATCGCCCGCGGCGTCTTCATCACCCATGGCGAGGAAACCGCGCTCGCCGCGCTGAAGGAGGGCATCCTGGCCAAGGGATTGCCGAAGGCCGAGGTGGTGATCCCGCAGCTGGACCAGACCTTCATCCTGCACCCGGCGGAAACGCCGCGCGCGATCGAGGCCGAGAGGCCGGCGCGGCTCGACCGGGCGGCCACCGATGCGATCCGCGCCGGCCGCGACTGGCATAACGACTATGCAAGCTTCCTCATCGATCTGCAGGATCGGCTGGCGCTGGCGGCGGACGAACGCAACCGCCAGGTCCTGCTCCGCCGCCTTCGCGACGCGCTGAAAGAATAGTGCGTCGGACGCTCTGGCGGGTTCGCGCGCCATAAGCCAAGATGCGGCCGCGAATCCGGCTACGGGGGAGTCATGCCGCGCGATCCACGCTACGATATTCTGTTCCAGCCGATGCAGATCGGCCCGGTCACCGCCAAAAACCGCTTCTTCCAGGTCCCGCATTGCAACGGCATGGGCATGAGCTTTCCGAGCTCGATGGCCGCCATGCGCAGGATGAAGGCCGAGGGCGGCTGGGCGGTAATCTGCACCGAGGAGACCGACATTCACCCCTCCGGCGACATGTCGCCTTTGGTCGAAGGCCGGCTGTGGGACGACCGCGATATTCCGGTCTTCGCCAGGATGAACGAGGGCGTGCACAAATACGGCGCGCTGGCCGGGATCGAGCTCTCGCATACCGGGCCGCGCGATGCCTGCCTCTACAGCCGAGAAGTGCCGATCGGCGTCGATCACACGCCGGTCTGGGCCGGCGACTATCCGGTGCAGGCGCGTGCGATGGACCGCGCTGATATCCGCAACTACCGGCGCTGGCACCGCGAGGCTGCGCTGCGCTCGAAGCGCGCCGGCTTCGACCTCATCACCATCTACTGCCATGCCGGCAGCTCCTTGAACGGCGACTTCCTGAACCGGAGAAACCGGCGCAGCGACGAATACGGCGGCAGTCTCGAGAACCGCATGCGCCTGCTGCGCGAAATCATCGAGGATACCCATGAGGCAGTCGGCGACACCGTTGCCGTGGCACTCCGCTACGTGGTCGACGAGCAGATCGGCGCCGACGGCAAGCCCGACATGGACGAATCGCGCCAGATCGTCGAGGCGCTGGCCGAGCTCCCCGATCTCTGGGACGTGAACGTCCGCGGCTGGCAGCGCGATTCCATGCCATCGCGCTTCGGCCCGGAAGGCTCGCAGGAAGAGTTCATTTCCTTCGTGAAGAAGCTGACCACCAAGCCGGTGGTCGGCGTCGGCCGCTTCACCTCGCCCGACACCATGGTCTCGCAGATCCGCCGCGGCATCCTCGATTTCATCGGCGCGGCACGCCCCTCGATCGCCGACCCCTTCCTGCCGAAGAAGATCGAGGAAGGCCGGGACGACATCCGCGAATGCATCGGTTGCAACATGTGTGTGACCTCGGACTTCACCATGGTGCCGATGCGCTGCACCCAGAACCCGACCATCGG
>JAYSFH010000119.1:0-9237 GCA_041913405.1 Dongia sp.
AAAGCCTCGATCTTGGCGCCTGGCTGGCCATTCGCCCGCCTGACAGGTTGCTGAGCGCGGCGCATTGGACTCTGGAGCTCGAGTTCCGGCTCAGCGCCGCGCCGGCGGGGCGGACGCTGATCGCCGGCGACGGCATCACGGTCGGTTTCGCGGAGGACGGCGCGCTGATCCTGAAGGGTGTCGACTCGGCGACCGGGCAAATTCTGCCGATCGGAGCCTGGCTGCATGCGCGGTTATGCAACCGAGCAGGCGATCTCGCCCTGGTGATCTCCGATGGCCGGGAGCGGCTGGCAGGGCTGTCGGTCGCTTCGCCCGGGACTTCACCGGCACACGTGCGCCGCGAGATTCGCCTCGGCGCGGATCTCGCGGGCGCGGGCCCGACCCTCAATGCCGGGATCGGGCGGATCACGCTCGGCGACGCGACCGGGCAGGTCGTCGCAGCATGGCGCTTCCCGGCGGTCGGCCGCCCACGGACATTGGCGCCGGTCGAGGGCGATGGGGTCGAGGGCGATGGCGTGCTCGAGATCCACAACGCGCCGGGCTTCGGCCTGCGCTCGCCGCGCTGGGACGGGAGCGTGCTCGATCCTCGACTGGCCCCGGAGCATTACGACGCCGTCGCCCTGCATGACGACGACCTCGCCGAAGCGGGCTGGCGGGAGACGCATCGCATCGCCGTGCCTGACGATGCCGAATCCGGCGTCTATGCGATCGAGGTCGCCGGCGTGACGGGAACGACGCGCTGGCCCTTTTTCGTGGCGCCGCCGCGGCGGCAGGCGGATCTGGTCTTCCTGGTGCCGACCTTCACCTATCTTGCCTATGCCGACGAGCGGTTGCCGCCGGAGCGCTTCCCCTGGGTTTGCGACGATGCCGGGCATCGCTTCGCGCAGGCCAACGACCTCACCTCGCTCTATGACACCCATCACGACGGCAGCGGCGTCTCGCTGGCGGGCTTCCGCCGGCCGCTCGCGACCTTGCGCGACGATTATAATTACCCGCTCTGCGGCGCGCCGCATCTGCTCCCCGTCGATCTGCATCTGCTGCGCTTCCTGCATGGAGAGGGGATCCGCATCGACCTGCTGACCGATACGGATCTCGATCGCGGCGGGGTTGCGCGACTGCAGGGTTACCGCGGCCTGGTCACCGGCAGCCATCCGGAATACTGGACCGGCGCGCTGCGCGATGCGCTGGACGGCTTCCGCGACGGCGGTGGCCATATCGCCTATCTCGGCGGCAACGGCGGCTATTGGATCACCGCCTTCGACGGCGACATGATCGAGGTGCGGCGCGGGCTCTCCGGCATCCGCACCTGGAACTCCGAGCCCGGCGAGACACATCTCGCCATGACCGGCGAGCCCGGCGGCCTCTGGCGCCATCGCGGCCGCGCGGAGCAGCAGCTGTTCGGCACCGGCCTCCAGGCGATGGGTTTCTCGCGCGCGCAGCCGTTCCATCGCGGGCCGGAGTCCCATGCGCCGGATCTCGCCTGGCTGTTCGACGGTGTCGGCGATGCACCGATCGGCGCGGATGGGCTCGTGCTCGGCGGCGCGGCGGGCTACGAGATCGATGCGCGCAGCCGGCGCTGGCAGACGCCGGCCGAGACGCGGCTGCTTGCGGTCGCGGAGGGATTCGATGCGGGCTATGTCGTCGACAGCGATGCGACCGAGGACGGATTGCCGGCACCGGCGCGCGGGGAGATGACCCTCACGCAAGCCGGCTCGGGCGGCATGGTCTTCGCCGCGAGCTCGGTTTCCTGGTGCGGCGCGCTGCCGCAAGCGGGAAGCATGAATGCTGTCGGACGCATTACGTTGAATTTGCTGCAGCGCTTCATGCGCTGAGGGCTGCTGCACCGCATCACCCGCTGCTCGCAGCGCAGCGTGAATTGCATTCACGAAAGAGCCATCCCCTCAGGCGCAAAAATTTCACGCCTGGCCGGTATTGCGATGCCGCTTTGCGATCACCATCCTCTGGTCTCGCCGATCGCCCTTGGATTGACGCGTCAGGGAGATGGGTCGGCGAAACCGGGGATGCATCGGGGCAACGTCTGGAATGCCGGAAACATCCGGGGAGGTTAGCTTGTCCTTTCAGCTCGTATCGCCGACATCGCTGCACGACCGCGCCAAGACCATGATCGAGTTCGAGGCGCAGTATGACGGCAAGCCGCTGGTCTGCTCGATCAGCCGCCGCGTGCTGGAGCAGCTCGGCAACCGCGACGGCGCCAGCACCGAGGAGCTCTTGAAGCTGTTCGAGGAACACCGCCCGACCATCGCCGCCATGGTTCGCAAGAAATACGAGGTCGGCGTGGTGGACTTCGTCGGCAAGGTCGTGGTCACCACCGCCGATCTCAACCGCCGCGGCGTGGTCGCGCTGGGCTGAGGTTGCGCGCCGCTATTTCATCAACTGCACGCGGATCGCGCGCGACGGATCGGCCTGGGCCGAGATCGTGGTGAGCGCCGCCTGGTAATGCGGCTGGCCGGCATCTTTCGCGGTCTTCGACCTGAGGCGCTGGCGGACGTTCTTCAGGTTGACCGGGCTGATGCCGCGCTTGGCCGCGACATAATCGATCGCTTCCTGGATCGGCATCTTCTCATGCTGGTTAAGCGCGTCGACCAGCGCGGCGGCGAGGGCAAGATCGGGGGAAGCGCCGGTGACTTTCTTCTCGCTGCCATTCTCCTTGCCGAGCTCGAACAGCGCCGGCGTGTTGCCGCGGTTGAGCGCTTCGAGATCCTGGATAAGCTTGTTGACCACGGTCAGGCCTTCGACCGGCGCACCGGAGGCCGCGGCGAGTTCCCAAAGCGCCCGCAGGGCGGCAACCGTCGCCGTCCGCTTGCCGTCGCTTTCGCGGGCCAGCGCGTAATCGGCCGCCGCGCGCTTCACATCCGCGATCCTGACGTCCTTCTCCCTGGCGTCCATGGCCCGACACTCCCCGTCTGATGAGACCCTGTCTGATGAGACCCTGGACGGCGCGCCCCGACCGCGTCCGACCACAAGTATTCCGATATGGTGCAGTGGAATCGAGGCCGCGTCCAGCCGCTTCCGACGGTTCGTGTGAGCCGCCCGGATTTGTAATAAATCCGCGCGGGTTAGAGGCGATAGAGCCGTAGCGCCGTGTCCGAAAAGACACTCTCCTGATCGGCCTTTGGCAAGGATGCGAGCGCGCCGCGATAGGCGTTCACCAAGTCGGCATAGCTCGACCACAGCTTCTCGATCGGGAAGTTGGAGCCGAAGACACAGCGCCCGGCGCCGAACATCTCGATGGTCGGCAGCGCGACCGAGGCAATATGCGCCTGGTCCACGCGGTGGATGAAGGTGCCGAGGCCGGAGAGCTTGACGAAGAGATTGGGCAGCTGCGCCAGGCGCTGCATGCCCTCGCGCCAGGCGGCGCGGCCGGCGGCGCTGGTGTCTTCCAGCATGCCGGCATGGAGCAGCACGAAGTTGATGTCGGGGAATTCCTGGATCAGCGCTTGCGCGTCCTTCATCTGGCTGGTGAAGACCTGGAGCTCGAACAACCAGCCGTGATCATGGAGCCTGGCGAGGTTCTTGCGGAACAGCGGCTCCTTCATGAGATCCGGGCGCGGCGCGAAGCGGTAGAGCGGGTTCTCGTGCCAGTGCAGCTGCATGCGGATGCCGCGCACCAGTTTCGAAGCCCTGGCTTCGGCGGCCAGCATCTCCGGCGCATCTTCACTCAGGAGGTTGCAATAGGCGGTCATGCCCTGCAGCACGCCGTTGCTCTTCTTCGCCTCGGCATCGACCCATTCAACCTCGGTCAATTCCCCCTTCGGCGGCCAGTTGGTCTGGCAATAGACCGAGCCGACGACGCCGGTGCCGGCGAGATCCGCCAGGTATTCCGCGATCGGGTAATCGCGGCGGATCGGCTCGTAGGGGCCGAAGATCCGGGGCTGCATCGGGCCCTTCAGCCAGGCGAGGTCGTCCTGCCGCCAGATGTGATGATGCGCGTCCACAATGGATAAAGGGGGGATGGGGATCATGCTTCGGTCCATTCGGTGATGTCGGCGGCGAGGCGGTCCAGCGATGCCGCGCCGCCGATATGGTCGAGATAAGGGGCGATCGCGGCCATGGCGCGGGTGACCGGGCGATAGTCGGCGTCACGTTTGAGCGGCGTCAGCCAGACCAGGCGCTCGGCCAGGCGATGCAAACGCTGCACGGCATGCAGCAGCAAAGCGGGATCGCCGCGCTCCAGCCCGTCGGAGAGGATGATGACGACGGCGCCGCGGGCGAGGCCGGCATATTGGCGGTGCGCGAAGAAATCCGTCAGCGAGCGGCCGATCTGGGTGCCGCCTTCGAAGTCCGCCACTTTCGCGGCGACGCGCGCGAGCGCGCGGTCGAAGACACCGTTCAGCAAAGCATCGGTCAGGCGCGTGAGGCGCGTCCCGAAGGAGAAGACTTCGACCTTGGCCGAAGTCTCGCCGAGCGCGCGGGCGAAGCGCAGATAGTCCGAGGTCAGGCCTTTCAGCGAGCCCGACACGTCGACGAAGACCAGCGCCGGACGCTTCTTCATCGGCCGGGCGCGGTAGCGAAAGCGGATCAGCTCGCCGCCATGGCGTGCCGCCGCACGGATCATGCGGCGGAGATCGATCACGTCGCGCTGGTGGCTGGCCTTGAGGCGCAAGCTGGCGCGTCGCGGCAGATGGCGCTCGGCGGCGCGGCGGGCGCGCTTGATCAGCGCCTGTTCGTGCGCATTGGCGCGGCGGGGCGACATCCGGTTCAGGAGATCGTCGGGACTGGCGGACTGGCCGGTGCCCTCGCCGGGTGAGAGCGGCAGGGGCAGCGTGCCACCGTGGAGCGAATCCGGCTTGCGCACCTCTTCGCCTTCGGAGTCCGGTGCGGCGGGCTTCACGCCGGGCTGCGCTTCGCCGAACCAGGACTCGAAGACCGGATCGAAACGGTCGATCTCCTCTTTCGATCCGGTCAAGGTGATGCGTGCCTGCCAGTAGAGGCCGCGGCGCGATATCGGCGGCGTCGCGGCGAGGGTCTGCAGGAAATCCTGCTGCTTCTGATGCGGTGCGCTGATTCCGGCGGCGCGCAAAGCGGCGAGGAAGCCGGTGACGTGCCGGGTGGCGATACTAGCCATTGACCGCGCGGAGCAGCGGTTCGCCTTCGGTGAGCACGGTTTCGAGATCGTCCTGGTCCTTGACCAGGAGCCCGAGGGCGCGGCGCAGCGCCGTCGGCCAGTCGTTGCCGCCATCGACCAGCACCTGCCCCGCCCGCGCCCATTCGATCGATTCGGCGATGCCGGGTTTCTTCAGGAGGGCCAGGCGACGGATGCCGTTGACCGCATCGACCAGCGAAGCTGCGGCGGCATCGGTCAGGCCCGGCACCTTCAATTCGAGAATGCGCCGTTCGCGCGCGGCGTCCGGGAAGTCGATCCAGTGGTAGAGGCAGCGGCGCTTCAAGGCGTCGTGCAGCTCGCGGGTGCGGTTGGAGGTCAGCACGACGAAGGGCGGCTGCGCGGCCTTGATGGTGCCGAGCTCGGGCACGGTGATCTGGAAGTCGCCGAGGAATTCCAGCAGGAAGGCCTCGAACTCGGCATCGGCGCGATCGACTTCATCGATGAGCAGCACCGCGCCTTGTCCGGCGCGCAAAGCCTTCAGCAGCGGCCGCTCCACCAGGAAGCGCTCGTTGAAGACGTCATCGACACCCGCTTTCCCGCCGTCGGCACGGACCGCCAGCAGCTGCTTGGCGTAGTTCCATTCGTAGAGCGCATGCGCGGCGTCGATGCCCTCGTGGCATTGCAGGCGGATGAGCGCGCGGCCGAGTGCGGCCGAAAGCGCCCGGGCGATCTCGGTCTTGCCGACGCCGGGCTCGCCTTCCAGCAGCAGCGGCTTCTGCAAGGCGGTCGCGAGCTGAACCGCGGTCGCCAGGCCTTCGTCGGCCAGATAGCCCGCCTCCTCCAGCACGGCGGCGACGCCGGTGCTGGAGGTGAAGTCGGGTTGCTTGCGGATCGCCTTAGCCATCAATGCCCGAGGGTTAGTGACCGAATTGCGGATGCTCTTGGGTGACGACGCGGACGCGGTTGCTGACATGGGCCGCCGCATCGGCGCCGGCCGCCTTGCCGCCGTCGGTCGCGAAGGCCGCGGCCATGGCTTCCTCGCTCTCGAACCACATCTCGCTGACCGAGTCATAGGTGTTGGCGGGATCGTCCTTCACCACCACGTCCACCTGATACTTCTTCATGCCGGGCACGCCGCGGGCGAGCTTCGGATGCTCCTCCAGGGCCCATTTCTTGTAGTCGGCAAAGCTCATGCCTTCCTTGCGCTTCATCAGCGACATGACCTTGATCATTCTCTTCTCTCCGGTTGCTTTGGGGAATAGTTACTTGCTCTTCAGCGCGTCGAGGCCGCGCAACACCTTCTCCGGCGTGATCGGCATCGATTCGACGCGGACGCCGCAGGCATCGAAGATCGCGTTGGCGATGGCGGCGATCGGCGAATTGGCGGTCATCTCGCCGATGCCCTTGGCGCCATAGGGGCCGTTCGACGCGGGGCGTTCGATGATGGCGCTTTCCATCACCGCGATGTCGCCGGGACCGGGCATCAGGTATTCGCTGAAATCCAGCGGACCATGCGAACGGTCCGGATAATAGGGCTCGGTGGTCTCATAGAGCGCATGGCTCATGCCCATCCAGGCGCCGCCGACGATCTGTTGGTGTGCCATGGCGGGGTTCATCGCCCGGCCGATCTCATAGGCATTGGTCAGCTTCAGCACGAAGATCTCGCCGGTCTCGTCATCGACCTCGACCTCGGCGACAGTGCAGGCATGGGCCTGGGCCGAATCCGGATTCATCTCGCCCGTCTCAGGCACCACGTCGCTCTTCGGCTTCATGAAGATGCCGCGGCCGGAGATGGTCTTGCCGTATTTGAAATGCGCCGCGAGAGCCACGTTCAGCACATCGACCGATTTCTCCGGCGAGCCCTTCACATGGATCTTGCCCTTGCCGTCGGTGACGAGATCGGCCGGGTCGACCTCCAGCTCCTCGGCCGCGACGTCCAGCATCACCGAACGCGCCTCTTTCGCGGCCATGATGATGGCGTTGCCGATCCGGTGCGTGCCCCGGCTGGCAAAGGTGCCCATGCAATGCGGGCCGGTGTCGGTGTCGGCGGTATCGACCCAGACCGTGTCGACCGGCACGCCCAGCGTCTCGGCGCCGATCTGCGCCATCACCGTCTTCAAGCCCTGGCCAAGATCGACCGAGGAGAGGGTGATCACGAAGCTGCCGGTGGTGGTGGCATGGATCAGCGCCTGGCTTGGATCTCCGCCCAGGTTCATGCCGGTCGGGTAGTTGACGGCAGCGACGCCGCGGCCTTTCAGCATGGCCATGTCACAAGCCCTCCCCTCTTGATTCAACGGGCTTGAGGGAGCTCATCTTCCGGAAACGCTCCGGGAGGTTGCGGCCGGTCATCTCGGCGGCCTTCTGCATCACCTCCACGAGGGCGCAGCCTTCGGCTTTCTTACGGTGCGCCTTCATGTCGCCATCGCGATAGGCGTTCAGCATGCGGAACTCGATCGGGTCCATCTTGAGGTGCCGCGCGATCCGGTCCATTTGGGATTCCAGCGCGAAATCGCCGATGGTAACGCCGAAGCCGCGCATCGCCGAGGAGGGCGTGCGGTTGGTGTAGACGCAATGCGCATCGACCCAGACATTGGGGATGCTGTAGGGACCGGGCATATGCGCGGCGGCCTTGGTCGTGCCATAGGGCGAATGCCGCGAATAGGCGCCTGCATCGACATAGAGCGTCACCTTGCGGGCGACGATCCGTCCGTCCTTCATCACGCCGTCCTTGATGTAGATCCGCTCGGCGGCGCGCGGCGAGGAGACCTGCATCTCCTCTTCGCGGCTATAGGCGTATTTGACCGGCCGCTGGGTCAGCATGGCGGCGATGATCGCGATCGGCTCGACGGTCACGTCCACTTTGCCGCCGAAGCCGCCGCCCACCGTGCCGCCCTTCACGCGCAGCTTGTTGAACGGCAGGCCGACGATCAGCGCCGCGTTGTCGAGGGTAAAGTAGCAGGCCTGGGTGTTGGAATAGATGGTGAAGCGGCCGTCGCCCTCGGGCTTCACAATGCAGCCGGTGGTCTCGGTCGGCGCATGTTCGATCGGCGCCGACTGGTAGCGGTGCTCGATGACATGGTCGGCCTGGGCGAAGGCCTTTTCGACATCACCGAAGCGGATGCGGCGGCAATGATGGCCCTCATAGACGAAGTAGTTCTTGCCGTGGGGCTTGATCGCCGGCGTGCCGGGCTTCAGCGCTTCCTCGACGTCGAAGACCGCGGGGAGGTCCTTGTAGTCGATCTTGACCTTGGACGCGGCTTCGCCGGCCGCTTCCGCGGTCTCGGCGAGGATCGCGACGATCTGCTCGCCGGCAAAGAGCACGCGGTCCTCCGGCAGCACCGGCTCGTCATTCGGCTCGACGCCGATCAGCCGTAGGATCGTGTACCAGTTGTTGGGCACGTCCTTGTGGGTGAGCGCGCGGACGAAGCCGGGCACTTTCTCCGCCGCCTTGGTATCGACCTTCTTCAGCAGAGCGTGATGCCGGGTCGAGCGCGCCATCTTCAGGTGCAGCATGCCGGGAAAAGAGACGTCCTCGTAGAACTGGGTCTTGCCGGTGACATGGCCGCGGGCATCAACCCGGGGCACGGTGGTGCCGACCACGTCGAGCTCGGCCTCGCGCTCGGCGGCAAAGAACTTGGTGTCGATCTGTTCGAAATCCTGCATGGCGGTCACTCCGCTGCCTTTTTGCGGGGAGAAGCGGACTTCTTCATCTTGGCCGCGGCGGCCATGACCGCGTCGATGATGGCTTCGTAGCCGGTGCAGCGGCAGACATTGCCGGAGATCGCCCGGACCACATCGGCGCGGCTGGGGCTGGGATTGGCGGAGAGCAGGCCCTTGGCGGCCATGATCATGCCGCTCGAACAGAAGCCGCATTGGGTGGCGAAATTCTCGATGAAGCTCTCCTGCAGGGCATGCAGCGCCGCGCCGTCGGCCAGGCCTTCCAGGGTCTCGACCCTGCGATCGCCGACCGTCTCGACCGGGACCAGGCAGGCGAAGACCGGCTTGCCGTCGAGCAGCACGGTGCAGGTGCCGCAGGTGCCTTGGGCGCAGCCCTTCTTCGCCGCGGTCAGGCTGAGCGATTCACGGAGCGCATCGAGCAAAGTGGTGCCGGGGTGCGTGAGAAACTCTTGCGTGCGGCCGTTGACCTTCAGGGTGACGACAGATGATGGCAT
>JAYSFH010000120.1:0-4779 GCA_041913405.1 Dongia sp.
AGCTGACGCCGCATTCAAGGCGTTTTCTGATGCGCGGCACCATGGATGCCGTCATCAACCAGGACCCCGGCCACGAGGCGCGTTCCGCCGCCCGCGTGCTGATGGCCCTGGGGATGACGCAGGCGATCGTTCCCGACCAGGAGCGCATCCGGATCGATATCTTCGTGCGGGACAATCTGCCATAAAGTTCAACGCCGCATCGGCCGCGGCGAAACAAAAAAGAATGGGCCGGATAGGGGAGGTTAAGCGTTGTTCATCGGCATCGACCTCGGCACGTCGTCAGTCAAGTCCATCCTGGTCGACGGCAACGACACGGTGATCGCGACCGCGAGTGCGCCGCTCGAAGTTTCGCGCCCGCATCCCACCTGGTCCGAGCAGGCGCCGGCCGACTGGTGGACCGCGACCTGCAAGACTCTCGACGAGATCAAGTCGAAGCATCCGAAGGAGATGGCGGCGGTTCTGGGCATCGGCCTTTCCGGGCAGCAGCACGGCGCCACCCTCCTCGACAAGAACGGCAATCCACTGCGGCCCTGCATCCTCTGGAACGACGGCCGCTCGGAGCAGGAATGCATCGAGATCGCCAAGCAATGGCCGGAGATCTCGAAGATCACCGGCAATCCGGCGATGCCGGGCTTCACCGGCCCGAAGCTGCTCTGGGTGCGCCGCCACGAGCCGGAGATCTTCCAGCAGGTCGCCTTCGTGCTCCTGCCGAAGGCCTATCTCCGCTATCTCCTCAGCGGCGAGATGGTCGAGGACATGTCCGACGCCTCCGGCACGCTCTGGCTCGATGTCGCCAAGCGCGACTGGTCGGAAGAGCTGCTGGCCGGCCAGCACATGTCCAGGAAGCAGATGCCGCGGCTGGTCGAAGGCAGCGCCGTCTCCGCGACGCTCAAACCCGAGCTGGCGCAGCGCTGGGGCATGGCGAAGCCGCCGGTGATCGCCGGCGGCGGCGGCGACAATGCGGCCGCTGCGGTCGGGCTCGGCGCGATCCATCCGGGCGACGCCTCGATTTCGCTCGGCACCTCGGGCGTGCTCTGGGCGACCACAGCCGGCTTCGCGCCCAACAAGAACCTGCCGATCCATGCCTTCTGCCACGCGATCCCCAACACCTGGCACCAGATGGGCGTCATCCTGTCGGCGGCGTCATCGCTCACCTGGTGGGCGCATGCGGCGAAGAGCACGGAGAAGGAATTGGTCGCCGAACTCGGCAGCGAGGTGAAGGCGCCGAGCCCGCTGCTGTTCATGCCCTATCTCTCCGGCGAGCGCACGCCGCACAACGATCCCAACATCCGCGGCGCCTTCACCGGAATTTCGCACGACACGACGCGCGCCGACATGACCCAGGCGGTGCTGGAAGGGGTCGCCTTCGCCTTCCGGGATTGCTTGGTAGCCTTGACCGAGGCCGGAACGAAGATCACCCAGGCGGACGCGATCGGCGGCGGCTCTCAATCGCGGCTCTGGGTCGCGATCATGGCCAATGTGCTCGGCTTGCCCCTGAGCCGCCTCGCCGGCGGCGAGCAGGGCGGTGCTTTCGGCGCCGCGCGCCTCGGCCGCATGGCGGCGACCGGCGAGAGTCCGT
This sequence comes from Dongia sp., assembly GCA_041913405.1. GTDB lineage: Bacteria > Pseudomonadota > Alphaproteobacteria > Dongiales > Dongiaceae > Dongia. Next base: position 1,580 of record JAYSFH010000120.1, read on the forward strand.
CCGCCGTCTGCAAGCCGCCGAAGCGCGTCGAGACCATCGCGCCCACCCCCGCCCTGGCCCAGCACTACGATGAAGCATTCCGCCGTTATCGTTCTCTATACCCCGCACTGAAGGGAGCCTTCACATGAACGCGCCGATCTCCAAGTTCTTCCCGATCTCCGATCCGATCCCGTTCAAGGGCAGGGACTCCAAGGACCCGCTCACCTTCAAATGGTACGACCCCGATGCCAAGGTGCTGGGCAAGCGCATGGAGGATCACCTGCGCTTCGCCGTCTGCTACTGGCATTCCTTCTGCTGGCAGGGCAACGATCCCTTCGGCGGCCAGTCGTTCGAACGGCCCTGGTTCGCGGATGGCGATCCGATGGCGATGGCGAAGATGAAGGCCGACGTCGCCTTCGAGATGTTTCGCCTGCTGCGCGCGCCGTTCTTCTGCTTCCACGACCGCGACGTGGCGCCGGAAGGGGCAAGCTTCGCCGAATCCAACCGTAACCTCCGCACCATCATCGACGTCTTCCATCAGAAGATGGAGGTGACCAAGGTGAAGCTGCTCTGGGGCACGGCGAACCTGTTCTCGCACCGCCGCTACATGGCGGGCTCGGCCACCAACCCGAACCCGGAGGTCTTCGCTTGGGCCGCGGCGCAGGTGAAGAACGTGCTGGAGGCGACGCATGAGCTCGGCGGCGCCAATTACGTGCTCTGGGGCGGCCGCGAGGGCTACGAGACCCTGCTCAACACCGACTTGAAGCGCGAACTGGACCAGGTCGGTCGTTTCATGAACCTGGTGGTCGAGCACAAGCACAAGATCGGCTTCAAGGGCACGATCCTGATCGAACCGAAGCCGCGCGAGCCAACCAAGCATCAATACGACTTCGACACCGCCTCGGTGTTCGGCTTCCTGAAGGCCTACGGTCTCGAAAAGGAGATCAAGGTCAACATCGAGAACAACCACGCCACGCTCGCGGGCCACAGCTTCGAGCACGAGATCGAGCTCGCGGCCGCTCTGGGGATCTTCGGCTCGCTCGACATGAATCGCGGCGACCCGCAGCTGGGCTGGGACACCGACCAGTTCCCGAACAACATCTCGGACACCGCACTGGCCCTCTACTATGTGCTGAAGGCCGGCGGCTTCACCACCGGCGGCTTGAACTTCGACGCCAAGATCCGCCGCCAGTCGCTCGACCCGGCCGATTTGCTCTACGGCCATGCCGGCGCCATGGATGTCTGCGCCCGCGCGCTCACCATCGCCGGCCGGATGATCGAGGACGGCGCCTTGGACAAGCACGTGAAGGAGCGCTATTCCGAATGGGACAGCGCCGAGGGCAAGGCCATCCTCGCCGGCAAGGTTTCTTTGGCCGACCTCGCCAAGAAGGTCGAGGGCAGCAACAGCGACCCGAAGCCGCGCTCCGGCAAGCAGGAATACCTGGAAAACCTGGTGAATAGTTATCTGTAGTGCGGAAGGGAATTCGTGGATGCCCGGGCCAAGCCCGGGCATGACGATGGAGTAGAGGGCACCGGCGTAAATACCCCTCGGTCGTCATCCCCGGGCTTGGCCCGGGGATCCACGAGTTTCTTCCTGCCAATATAAGAAGGGGAGAACAGACACATGGCACTCAGCAACATCAAAGGCCCGGCGATCTTTCTGGCGCAGTTCGCGGCCGACACTGCGCCGCACAATTCCTGGGACAGCATCACCAAATGGGCGGCGGGGCATGGCTTCGTCGGCGTGCAGGTGCCGACCTGGGACGGGCGGCTGTTCGACCTGAAGAAGGCCGCGGCCTCGAAGGACTATTGCGACGAGTTGAAAGGTATCGCCAAGAAGAATGGCGTGCAGATCACCGAGCTCTCGACCCATCTGCAAGGCCAGCTGGTGGCGACGCATCCGGCCTATGACGAGCAGTTCGACGGCTTCGCGCCGAAGGAGATGCGCGGCAATCCGAAGAAGCGCCAGGCCTGGGCGGTCGATCAGTTGTATCTGGCAGCCAAGGCCTCGAAGAACCTGGGGCTCAAGGCCAGCGTCACCTTCTCCGGCGCGCTCGCCTGGCCGTTCATCTATCCCTTCCCGCAGCGCCCGGCCGGTCTCGTTGAAACGGCGTTCGACGAATTGGCGCGGCGCTGGAAGCCGATCCTCGATGCCTATGACAGGGTCGGCGTCGATCTCTGCTACGAGGTCCATCCCTCCGAGGATCTCTATGACGGCGCCACCTTCGAGATGTTTCTCGACAAGGTGAAGGGCCACAAGCGCTGCAACATCCTCTATGACCCGTCGCATTTTGTGCTGCAGCAGCTCGACTATCTCGAATACATCGACCTCTATCACGACCGCATCAAGATGTTCCATGTGAAGGACGCCGAGTTCAACAAGAGCGGCCGCACCGGCGTCTATGGCGGCTACCAGCCCTGGATCAACCGCGCGGGCCGTTTCCGCTCGGTCGGCGACGGCCAGGTCGATTTCAAGAGCATCTTCTCGAAGCTCGCGCAGTACGGCTACAAGGGCTGGGCAGTTCTGGAATGGGAATGCTGCATCAAGCATCCGGAGGACGGCGCCCGCGAAGGCGCGGCCTTCATCAAGGACCAGATCATCCACGTGACCGAGAAGGCCTTCGACGACTTCGCCGCCGCCGGCGTCGATGAGAAGGCCAACCGCCGCGCGCTCGGTCTCGCGTAAAGGGGAAACGACGATGGCAATCGACGGCAGAAGTGACGCCGCACTCGGCAAGATCAAGTACGGCATGGTGGGCGGCGGCGAGGGAGCCTTCATCGGCGCCGTGCACCGTCTTGCCGCGCGCATGGACGATCATTACGAACTGGTGGCGGGGGCGCTTTCTTCCTCGCCGGAGAAGGCGATCCGTTCGGCCAAGGCGCTGGGCATCGCCGCCGATCGCTCTTACGGCGACTATGAGGCGATGGCTTCGGCCGAGAAGGCGCGCAAGGACGGCATCGAGGCGGTGGCGATCGTGACGCCGAACCATGTCCACGTTCCCGCCGCGCGCGCTTTCCTAAAGGCCGGCATCCATGTCATCTGCGACAAGCCGCTCTCGACCAACCTGAAGGACGCGCTGGCGCTGGAGAAGCTGGTGAAGTCGAGCGGCCTGGTCTTCTGTTTGACGCATAACTACACCGGCTATCCGATGGTGCGGCATGCGCGGCAGATGGTGCAGGACGGCGACTTGGGCGAGATCCGCGTCGTGCAGGCCGAGTAT
>JAYSFH010000120.1:4789-9228 GCA_041913405.1 Dongia sp.
TCTGCGTGTCGTTCACGCAAGCTATATTCAGGACTGGCTGACCAATCCGATCGAGAAGACCGGCCAGAAGCAGGCCGCCTGGCGCACCGATCCGAAACAGTCGGGCGGCGGCGCCATCGGTGATATCGGCACCCATGCGCACAATCTCGCGGCCTTCGTCTCCGGCCTCGAGCTGGATTCGGTGCTCTCCGACGTCGACACCTTCGTCAAGGGCCGCAAGGTCGATGACAACGTCAACGTACTGCTGCGCTACAAGGGCGGCGCCAAGGGCATGCTCTGGGCCAGCCAGGTCGCCGTCGGCAACGAGAACAACGTCAAGGTCCGGGTCTACGGCACCAAGGGCGGGCTCGAGTGGCACCAGGAGCACCCGAACCATCTGCACTGGTTCCCGTTCGGCCAGGCGCCGCAGCTGATCACCCGCGGCTCGCCCTCGGCCAATGCGTCCGCCGGCCGCGTCACCCGCGTCCCGCCGGGACATCCCGAGGGTTATCTGGAAGGCTTCGCCAATATCTACACCGAAGCGGCTCATGCGATCCGGGCGGCTCGGTCGAAGAAGAGGCCCGACAAGGCGGTCATCTTCCCGACCATCAACGACGGCGTGAAGGGCATGGCCTTCATCGAGGCGGTGCTGAAGTCTTCTGCCAAAGGCGGGAAGTGGGTTAAGCTGGGGGCCTGAGCCCCCAGCATCACCAGCGAAGGAGAGCGGCCATGAAGCTCGATCACTACACGCTTCGCACGCGGAAGCCGGAAGAGACGGTGCGCTTCTACACCGAATATCTCGGCTTGAAGGAGGGCTGGCGCCCGCCGTTCAACTTCCCGGGTCATTGGCTCTACATCGGCGACGTGCCGACGGTGCATATCGTCACCATCACCGACGATGAGAAGGCGTTGCGCGACTATGTCGGCGAGCGCAAGGACGGGCCGGGCTCGGGCTCGGTCGATCACATCGCCTTCCGCTGCGTGGGCCTCGCCGAGTATCAGGACCGCCTGACCGGCTTCGGCCTGAAGTTCCGAGAGCGGGTCGTGCCTGCCCTCGAGCAGCATCAGCTCTTCATCGTCGATCCGAACGGCGTCCATATCGAGCTGGTCTTCAATGCCGCCGAAAGCACCGGCATCAAAGGCGATGAGATGCCGCAATCGAAGATGAAGGCGAACGCCAACGCTGCCGAATAGGGAGCTGTTGTAATTCACTAAACAAAATTGCTGCAACTGCGAAGTGGCGTGGGGATTTCGCGCGCTTGCGGTGTTTAGTGATTTGGTGTTTACTAAACAAAAATCAGAACAAGCGCAGGGGAGCGCGCAGCGGATGAAGATCGGTTTCAACCTTCTGCTCTGGACGATCAACGTCGAGGACAAGCATATGCCGATCCTCGAGGACCTGAAGAAGACCGGCTATGACGGCGTCGAGGTCCCGGTGTTCGGCGGCGATCCCGCGCAGTTTAAAGCCCTCGGGCAGCGTCTTTCCGACATGGGCCTGGAGCGGACCGCGGTTTCCGCGTTGACCAGCACCGAGGTCAATCCCCTGGACGCCGATGCGGCGACCCGCGCCAAGGCGGTCGATTTCATGAAGGGCGTGCTGGACGGCTGTGCTGCGCTCGGCGCCACGCGGGTCGTGGGACCGATGCATTCGGTGCTGGGCCATTTCAGCGGCAGCGGTCCCACCGAGGACGAGAAGAATCGCTGCGTCGAGTTCTGCCGGACGGTCGGCGACCACGCGAAATCGGTCGGCGTCTTCGTCAATCTCGAGGCGCTCAACCGTTTCGAATGCTATTTCGCCAACACGATAGAAGACCTGCAGGCCCATGTGGAGCGAGTGGGACATCCTTTCATCCAGGGCATGTACGACACCTTCCATTGCAACATCGAGGAGAAGGACCCGGTCGGCGCCATTGTGCAGCACGCCAAGGCGATCGGCCATGTCCATATCTCCGAGAACGACCGCGGCACGCCGGGCCGCGGCCATATCGACTTCGCCGCCACCTTCAAGGCTCTGAAAGCCGTGAAGTATGACGGCTGGCTCACCATCGAGGCCTTCGGCCGCGGCCTGGTGGAACTGGCAGCCGCGACCAAGGTCTGGCGCGACTTCTTCCCCGACCCGAAGCAGGTCTACCAGGAAGGCTTCACCGTGATCCGCGACGGCTGGGCCAAAGCATGACACCCGAGCAACTGAAAGGCCTGATCGAGACCCTGGCGAAGACCGTCATCGCCGAGGCTGACCGCCTGACCGCGCTCGACCAGGCGATCGGCGACGGCGATCACGGTCTCAACATGAAGCGTGGCTTCGAGGCGGTGCTGGCCGACCTCGACGGCCTTGCGAAGAAGCCGCTGCCGGACGCGATCAAGGCGATCGGTACGCATCTGGTGATGAAGGTCGGCGGCGCCTCCGGCCCGCTTTACGGCACGCTGTTTCTCACCATCGGCAAGGAATTGCCGGCGGCGCCGGGCCTGGCCGACTTTGCCAAGGCCTTCGGCGCGGCTTTCGAGGCGGTGAAGGCGCGCGGCAAGTCTGATCGCGGGCAAAAGACCATGCTCGACGTGCTGGGCCCGATCAGCGATGCGCTTTCCGGCGCAGAGGTGGATCCGCAGCTCGGCGACCGCTTGAAGCGCGTCGCGACCGAGGCGGCCGAGGCCACTGTCAACATGAAGGCGATCCGCGGCCGCGCCTCTTTCCTTGGCGACCGCTCGATCGGGCATATGGATCCCGGTGCCTGTTCTTCGGCGCTTATGATCGCCGCCGTCGTCGATTTTCTGGAGACAGCATGAGCAGCAATGTCGGCATCGTAATCGTTTCCCATTCGCCCAAGGTGGCGGAGGGCGCCGCCGACATGGTGCGGCAGATGGTCGGCGCCGAGGTTCCCGTTGCCTGGACAGGCGGCAATCCCGACGGCGGCCTGGGCACCAGCGTGCCGGCGATCATGGAAGCGATCGACCAGGCCTGGTCGGAAGCGGGCGTCGCGATTCTGGTCGATCTCGGCGGCGCCGAGACCAACAGCGAGATGGCGGTGGAGATGCTGGACGCCGCGAAGCAGCCGAAGGTCGTGATCTGCAACGCGCCGATCGTCGAGGGCGCGGTGATCGCCGCGGCCGAAGCCGCGAGCGGGGCATCGCTCGATCTCGTGAAGAAGACCGCCGAGGAGCTGTCCCCGCAATGAGCGAGGCCCCAAGAATCGAAGCGGCGGGAAGCACGCTGCTCACGCATTCGGCCGGCCTGCATGCGCGGCCGACCTTGAAGCTCACCATGCTGGCCAAGACCTTCGCGGCCAAGATCGAGATTGCCGCCAAGCCGGAAGGTCCCTGGATCGATGCCAAGAGCGTCGTCAGGGTGATGGCGATGAAGGTGCCGAAGGGCGTCACGCTCCACATTCGCGCCGCTGGGGACAAGGCGCAGGAAGCGGTGACGGCGCTGCTCGCGCTGGTCGATCGCGATTTCGACGAAGGTGCTGAAGGGGAGAAGGCTGCCAATGGGTGAGATCCGCTGCTCCGGTCGAACCGCGTCTCCGGGCGTTGCCATCGGCACGCTCTTCGTCTTGCAGGCCGCGATCCACAGGGTCCGCGGCATCGGAACGGCGAGCGAAGAAGTGGGGGCGCTGGACGGTGCGATCGAGGTTGCAAAGATCGAACTGGCGGATCTGATCACCCAAACCGAGGGCGAGGCGGCGGAGATCTTGACCTTCCAGATCGCGATGCTGGAAGATGAAGCGCTTGCAGCGCCGGCCCGCGCGGAGATCGCCGCCGGCAGCCCCGCGGATCTCGCCTGGCGCAAAGCGCTGGATGCGCAGATCGCCGACTATGCCGCGGCGGAAGACGAGTATTTCCGGGCCCGGGCCAGCGATCTGGTCGATATCCGCGACCGGGTGCTGCAGCATCTCTCCGGCGCCCAGGCGCAGGCCTTGCCGCAAGGCGCCGTCATCGCCGCCGACGACATGACGCCCTCGCGCTTCCTGAGCCATGACTGGCGCAGCGGCGGCGCCATTGCGCTCTCGAAGGGCAGCCCCTCGAGTCACGTCGCCATGCTGGCGCGCGCGCGGCATGTGCCGATGGTGGTGGGCCTCGGCTTCGACACCGCGAAGCTGAAAGCGGGTGCCCCGGCGATCGTCGATGGCGCGGCGGGTCTCATCATCCTCGATCCGGAGTTGGAATCGCGCAAGCAGGCCGGTACCCAGATCGCCAGCGAGGCCCGGGCCGAGGCGGAAGCGCAGCATTTCCTGAAGCGGCCGGCGGTGACGCGTGATGGCACGGCCGTTGCGGTCTTCATCAACGTGGCCTCGCCGGAGGAACTGAACGATCTCGATCCCGCGATCTGCGACGGGATCGGCCTGGTACGGACCGAGCTGCTTTTCCACGCCGACCATGGGCTGCCGGACGAAGCGCAGCAGGTCGCGGTTTACCAGCGCATCCTGGCCTGGGCCTCGGGTCGGCCGGTGACCGTGCGCACCCTC
>JAYSFH010000121.1:0-1165 GCA_041913405.1 Dongia sp.
CATTGCTTTCCGGGCGGGCCGCTGGGCGCCGGTGCTGTTGATCCTGATGCTGATCCCGTTCTGGATCGACTTCCTCATACGCATCTCCGCCTGGGTGGTGCTCCTGGGCCGCAACGGTATGATCAATGCCGTCCTGACCAGTTCCATCCTGGACGAGCCGGCCCGGATGCTCGGCACTTACGGCGCGGTGCTGGTCGGCCTGGTCTATGCCTTCCTGCCCTCGGCCGTGTTTCCGATCTACGCCGCCTTGCAGCCGATCGACCGCGCGCTGCTGGAGGCCGGCCGCGATCTCGGCGCCGGTCCGTTCCAGAATTTCCGCCGGGTCACCCTGCCGCTCTCGCTACCCGGCGTGATGGCGGCCTGCCTCTTCGTCTTCGTGCCCTCGATGGGCGTCTTCGCCATCCCGGTCCTGCTCGGCGGCGGCAAGAGCATCATCGTCGGCAACCTGATCGTCCAGCTGTTCCTCGACTTCCGCAACATGCCTCTGGGCTCTGCCGTTTCGGTGCTGCTGCTGATCTTCTCCTCGCTCGGCATCCTGCTCTACATGCGCACTTTACGGCGCGTGGAGGCAGCGCGCACATGACGGATACCGTTCTCTCGCCCAGGCAGAAGACACGGATCTGGATCGAGCACCATCTCCTCGGCCGGATCTCGCCCGCGGTCACACTGCTTGCCTACTTGTTCCTGTTCGCGCCGATCGTGGTCCTGGTGGTCTATTCCTTCAACGCCTCGCGATCGACCGTGGTCTGGAGTGGTTTCACCCTCGACTGGTATGTCGAAGTCTTCAAGGACCGGGGCCTGCGCCAGGCCCTGCAGGTCAGTGCCGTCATCGCCTTCGTCTCGGCGCTGGTCAGCACCGCGATCGGCGCCCTGACCGCGCTGGCGATCGTCCGCCGCCGCTTCATCGGCCGCGACGCACTCTCCACCCTGCTGCTGGCGCCGATGGTCCTGCCGGAGATCGTCATGGCGGTGGCCTTGCTGGTCTTCATGGTCGCCATGAATGTGACCCTCGGCTATTTCACCATGATCGTCAGCCATGTGCTGATCTCGGTGCCCTTCGCGACCCTGATCGTGCGCGCCGCGGCGGCCTCGCTCGACAAGCGCCTGGAAGAGGCGGCGGCCGATCTCGGCGCCAACGAGTGGCAGATCTTCTGGCGGGTGACCT
>JAYSFH010000121.1:1175-9079 GCA_041913405.1 Dongia sp.
CCGCTGTTGCTGCCCCCGATCGTCACCGCCTTCCTGCTGGCGGCGACCTTGTCCTTCGACAATTTCGTGATGTCGACCTTCACCTCGGGAGTCGGCACCACGCCGCTGCCGTTGCGCATCTATTCCATGCTGAAGCTCGGCATCACGCCGAAGATCAACGCGCTGGGCGCATTGATGGTGCTGCTCAACGTTCTGGTCGTGGTGGTGGTGATGGGCCGCCACCTGAAGCTCGTTCTGAGGAAGTCATGAAGTCTGATCGAAACAGAGAGGTAGGGATCATGAAGACGAACAAGACCGTGCTGATGGGCGTCGCATCCGCCGCCGTCATGCTGCTCGGGCTCACCGCCGCGTCGGCCGAGGAGCTGCACATCTATGCCTGGGCCGACGAAGTGCCGCAGGCGATGCTGGACGACTTCACCAAGGCGACCGGCATCGAGGTCACCCTCGACACCTTCGACTCCAACGAATCGCTGATCGCCAAGCTGGAAGCGGGCGCCTCGGGCTACGACCTGATCGAGCCTTCGCAATATGCCGTCCAGATCCTGGAGAAGAAGGGCCTGGTCGAGCCGCTCGACCATTCCAAGATTCCCAACCGTGGCAATCTGAGCAAGGTTTTCCAGGAGGTCTCCTTCGACCCCGGCAACAAGGTCAGCATACCCTTCATCTGGGGTACCACGGGGCTCGCCTACAATTCCGACTGCGTGAAGGAGCCGATCACCTCCTGGAAAGCGCTCTGGGACGAGAAATACAAGGGCCGCATCTATATGCTGGACAACATGCTGGCGGCCTATATCGCCGGCCTCCAGGTGAATGGCTTCCGGGCGAACACCACCAATGCCGACGAGATCGCCAAGGCAACCCAGACCTTGATCGACCAGAAGCCTTTGCTCGCGGGCTATAACAGCACCAACTTCGCCGACTTGGTTTCCTCCGGCGAGGCCTGCATCGTCGAGTCCTGGAGCAGCAGCGTGCTGCAGGCGATCGATAAGAATCCGAATGTGCATTATGTGCTCCCCGACGAGGGCGGCACGATGTGGGTGGACGGGTTCTCGATCGCCAAGGGGGCCAAGAACCTCGACGCCGCCTACAAGTTCCTGAACTACATCCTGCAGCCTGAAGTCGCTGCCAAGGTCACCATGCTCACCAAGACGGCGAGCACGGTCGAGAAGTCGAAGGAGCTGCTGCCGCCGGAACTGGCCAATAACTCCGCGGTCTTCCCGCCGGAGGACAAGCTGGCGAAGGCCGACTTCATCCTCGATCTCGGCGATGCGATGAAGCACTACCAGGACGGCTGGACCAAAGTGAAGGCGACCGAGTAATCCTCCCGAGCCTCGAAGGCGGGGCGCGGATCATGCGCGCCCCGCCGCCTTTTACCGATTTCCGGATCGATTTCTGATGAGCGACACCGCCGTTGAGCTGCGCAATGTCTCCAAGAGCTTCGGCACCGCCGGCGCCTCGGCCGAGATCAACGCCGTCTCCGACATCAACCTCGCGATCGCCAACGGCGAGTTCTTCACCTTGCTGGGGCCGTCCGGCTGCGGCAAGACCACCACATTGCGCATGATCGCCGGCTTCGAGCAGCCGACAGCGGGCGAGCTGCGGATCCGCGGCCATAACATGAACGGCATCCCGGCGCATCTGCGGCCGGTCAACACCGTCTTCCAGTCCTACGCGCTCTTCCCGCATCTCAACGTCAGCGACAATGTCGGCTTCGGCCTCGACGTGAAGGGTGTCGCCAAGCCGGAGCGCCAGAGCCGCGTCCAGGAAGCCCTGAAGCTGGTGCAGATGGACCATATGATCGCGCGCAAGCCCTCGGAGCTCTCCGGCGGCCAGCAGCAGCGCGTCGCCTTGGCCCGCGCCCTGGTCAACCGGCCTTCGGTGCTGCTGCTCGATGAGCCGTTCGGCGCACTGGACCTGAAGCTCCGCAAGGAGATGCAGATCGAGCTGAAGCAAATGCAGCGCCGGCTCGGCATCACTTTCATCTTCGTGACCCATGATCAGGAAGAGGCGCTCACCATGAGCGACCGCATCGCGGTCATGCACAAGGGCAAGGTGCTGCAGGTCGATGACCCGATCGGCATCTACGAGCGGCCGACCACCCTGTTCGGCGCCGGCTTCATCGGCGAGATGAACTTCCTCAAGGCAACTGCCGTCGAACTGCCGGCGGGTCTCCCGGCCGGCGCGGAAGCGACCCTGGCCTTCCGTCCCGAAGCGCTCGCCTTCTCGCCGTACGAGAATGCGCGGGCTCCGCTGCTGAAGCTCGACGGCGTGCTGCAGGAATCGATCTACATCGGCACCGACCGGCGCTACCAGGTGCGGCTCGATTCCGGCGCGATCGTCTTCGTCCGCATCCAGAACAGCGGCCGTCATATCCCCAACATCACCAATGGCGATCGCTGCAGCCTCTACGTCTGCACGTCCGACATCCGCATCCTGACCGAGTGAGAGTGCCCATGAGTTTCAAGTCGTATCGAATCCACGAGATGCCGCCGCAACTGCCGGCGGCGGCCATGGCAGAGCTGCAGAAAGTGGAGGTTGCGACCACCGGCCATTATCTGCATGACCGCTTCATGGCGCCCGCGCTGCGGCCGATCCTCGACGGCCGCCGGGTCGCCGGGACAGCGGTGACACTGTCGATCCCAGGGCCGGATTCGACGCTGCTCTACTACGCGATGGACCGGTTGCGACCGGGCGACGTGCTGGTGGTCGATCGCGCCGGCGACGACCGCCATGCCTGCTGGGGGGGCTTCATGGCGGCGGTGGCGAAGCTCCGCCAGGCGACCGGCATCATCATCGACGGCATGGTGACCGATCCCACCGAGATTCGCGCGCAGGGCGTGCCGACCTGGGCCCGCGGCGTCTCGCAGATCACCACCAAGCTCCTGAACCTCGGCGGTGCCTTCAATCTGCCGGTCTCCTGCGGCGGCGTCGCGGTCAATCCCGGCGACGCCGTGCTGGCCGATGATTGCGGCATCGTCGTGCTGCCGCCCGATGAAGTCGCCGGCGCAACCAGGACCGCTCTGGCCGACCAGGCCGAAGAAGGTGACTGGCTGGCCAAGCTCAAATCCGGCAAGAAGCTGCAGGACCTGGTCGACATCGAGAAGATGATCGCCGAACGCAACAAGCTCGATGGTGCGTCACATGGCTGATTCCAAGGGGGCTGACGATCCCAGCAAGCTCGCCGTCTGGCTCACCACGCCGAATCACATCTTTGTCGAGATCGCACACGATCTCGGCTATTCGAAATTCCTGCTCGACATCGAGCACGGCCTCTTCGACCTCGAACCCACCGACCGACTCATCGCCTTCATCAAGGCCTTGGGCTGCGAGGTCTATGCCAAGGTGCTGGGGCCCGCCGTGGTCCCGATCCAGCAGGCGCTCGACATGGGTGTCGATGGCGTGATCATCCCGCATATCCTCGGCGTCGAGCATGCGCGCGAGGTCTGCGCCGCAGCGAAATATCCGCCGCTCGGTGTCCGCAGCTTCGCCGGCACCCGCACCGCCAAATACGGCGGAGTGACGCAAGCCTGGTATGAGAGCGAGAACAGCCGCGTCAAATGCTTCCCGATGATCGAGTCGAAAGAAGCCTGCGCCGACGTCGAGAAGATCCTGGCGCTGCCGACCGTCGATGGCTGCTTCCCGGGCACCAGCGACCTCTCGTTGAGCTCCGGCCGCGGCGCCTACAAGAATACCGATGAGGACAAGCGCGACCTCCGGCGCATCGCCGCCGCGGCCAAGGCGGCGGGCAAGCCCTGGATCATGCCGGCCTGGACCCGGCCGGAACGCGCCTTCGCCCAGGAACTCGGCTGCGATTGGATGGTCGTGGTCGATGAAACCGGCTCGCTTTACACCGGCCTCTCGCAGGCCCTGAAAGACTGATCCTGAAGGATTGACGACCATGACCAAGGAAATTGCTTCGGGCGCGGCGCTGATGCAGCTGCTGAACGCCTACGGCGTCGACACCGTGTTCGGCATGCCGGGCGTGCACACGCTGGAGGCCTATCGCGGCCTCGACGGCGCCGGCATTCGCCATATCGGGGTGCGGCATGAGCAGGGCGCCGGCTTCATGGCCGACGGCTACGCCCGGGTCTCCGGCAAGCCCGGCGTCTGCCTCATCATCAGCGGCCCCGGCGTTACCAATGCGGCGACGCCGATCGGCCAGGCCTATTCCGATTCCCAGCCGATGCTGGTCATCTCCAGCGTCGCCGCCACCAAGGATCTCGGCATGGGCCGCGGCATGCTGCACGAGATCCGCGACCAGGCGCGGGTCACCGAGCCGATCACCGCCTTCTCGCTGGTGGCGCAGAATCCGGACCAGGTGCGCGAGCTGGTCCACCGCGCCTTCGCCCTCTTCGCCACCGAGCGCCCGCGGCCCTGCCACATCTCGATCCCGCTCGACGTCTTCAAGCAGCCGGACGGGCGCGCGGCCAAGGCGCGTGTCGCGCCGCCGTTGCCGCTTTGCGACCCGAAAGCCGCCGAGGATGCGGCCCGCCTGCTCAGCAAAGCCAAGCGTCCGATCATCATCGCCGGCGGCGGCAGCATCGGCGCGGCGCAGGAACTGGTCGCCGTCGCCGAGAAGGTCGGCGCCGCGGTGGTTCCGACCATCGCCGGCAAGGGTGTCATCCCCGACGATCACCCACTGGCGCTTGAAGTGACCTTGGATCGCCCGCCCACCCAGGACTTCATCGCCACCGCCGATCTCGTCCTCGCCGTCGGCACCGAGCTCGCCGAGCCCGACGTCTGGCTCGAAGGCACGCTCACCCTGGGCGGCCAGTTGATCCGCATCGATCTCGATCCGACGGTGCTGGCCAGGGACTACGACACGGCGGTGGCGATCCGCGCCGATGCGAAATCCAGCCTCACCGCGATCGGCGCCGCCCTCGACAAGCTCGGCGCAAAAGGCCAGGGGCTGACCGGGGGCTTCAAAGGCGGCAACGAAATCGCCGAATGCCGCGCCGCCGAACGCGCGAAACTGACGCCGCTCGAGCAGAAGCATGTGAAGGTGCTGGATGCGCTCCGCCGCGCCGTGCCGCGGGACGGCATGGTCTTCACCGACATGACCCAGCTCGCCTATACCGGCTACGGCTTCTATCCCGCCTTCGATCCCAAGACCTGGTTCTTCCCGGCGGGTTACGGCACGCTTGGTTTCGCGTTGCCGGCGGCGATCGGCGGCCAGCTCGCGGCGCCGAAGCGCCCCGTCGTGGCGCTGATGGGCGACGGCGGCTTCCTCTTCACCCTGCAGGAACTCGCCACCGCGGTCGAGCAGAAGCTGCCACTGGCGATTCTGCTCTGGAACAACGACAGCCTGGCGCAGATCCGCGACGGCATGAAGGCGCGCAACATCCCGACCATCGGTGTCAACCAGCTCAACCCGGACTACATCGCGGTCGGCAAGGCCTTCGGCTGCCGCACCGAGCAACCGAAGAGCCTTGCCGATTTCGAGCGGGCCTTGCAGGATGCCTTCGCGGCCGATCGGCCGACCCTCATCGAAATGCGCGAAGACGCGCCCTACCTCGCCTGAGAACCGGAATCATGGACAGCACCGAAGCCGTCACGCTTGCCAACTGGCGCCGCTCGCCCTGGAATCGCTGGGCCTTCCACCATGTTTCCGAGCTGGTGCCGGTGGCGGTGATCCCGACCGATCCCGCCCGCGCGAAGCCGCTGCCCGAGAGTTTGGCGAAGCCGAACCCGCTGCCTGACGGCCTCGGCATCGAGCAGGTCCTGCGCGAGACCGAGACCGATGGCTTCCTGGTGCTGCGCGACGGCACCTTGATCTACGAATGGTATGCCAACGGCCTCACCGCCGACCAACCGCATATCATCTTCTCGATCTCGAAATCGGTCTCGGCGATCCTGGCCGGAATTCTCGCCGGGCAGGGCAAGCTCGATCCCGCCGCGCCGGTCGCGAAGTACATCCCTGAGGTCGCGGGCTCTGCCTATGCCGATGCGACGGTGCGGCATGTGCTCGATATGACCGTCAGCATCGATTTTGACGAGAGCTATCTCGATCCCGAAGGCGCCTTCGCCCGCTACCGCGAGGCGATGGGTTGGAATCCGGTCGCCGATCCGGCCAAGACACCGAGCCTTCACCCGTTCCTCACCACGCTGCCGCGCGGCCAGGCGCCGCATGGCGAGCGCTTCCATTACGTCTCGCCGAACTCCGATCTCCTCGGCTGGATCATCGAGCGCGCCGCGAACCGGCCCTATGCCGCGCTGGTCTCCGAGCTGATCTGGAAACCGATGGGCGCTGCGCACGATGCCTATGTCACCATCGACAAGGCCGGTGCCGCACGCTCGGCCGGCGGCATCTGCACCACCTTGCGCGATCTCGCCCGCCTCGGCGAGCTGCTGCGCCTGGGCGGCCAGGGCATCGTCCCCAAGGCCTGGATCGACGACATTCTGACCAACGGCGACCGCGAGGCGTGGAAGCGCGGAGACATGGCGACGCTGCTGCCGCAGGGGCGCTACCGCAGCAAGTGGTACGTGATCGGCAACGATCATGGCGCCTGGACCGGCATCGGCATCCACGGCCAATGGCTCTACATCGATCCCAAGGATAAACTGGTGATCGCGAAATTCTCTTCGCAGGCGCTGCCGGTCGACGACCCGATGGATCTCCGCCTGCTCCGATTCTTCGAGCAGGTCGGCCGGGCGCTCTGACCCCCCGGGGACGCAACGGCGACCGTTCATGGGGTCTGGCCGCCACGTCGCACCCTGGGCTATCCTCCGGCGAACATTTGCAGGGGAAGACGCACCATGGGACGAATGAAGCTCGACGTTTCGAAGATCTGCTTCGGGACATCCTCGCTTTCGAGCATGCCGGACACCTACGGCTACGAGGTCTCGTCCGAGCGCGCCCATGACACCGTGCGGGCGATCTTCGACAGCAGCGTCAACTTCCTGGACACCTCGCGGATCTACGGCTTCGGCCGCAGCGAGGAGCGGATCGGCGACGTGATCCGCGAGCGCGGCGGCCTGCCGAAGGGCTTCGTGGTCTCGACCAAGCTCGACCGCGATCCCAAGACCAACAAATTCGATGCCGGCGAAGCCCGCCGCTCGCTGGAAGAAAGCCTGAAGGCGCTCAATCTCGACCGCGTGCATCTCCTGCATCTGCACGATCCGGAACATGCGCATTCGCTCAGTGAGGTGACCGGCCCCGGCGGCGCCATCCCGGCGCTGATCAAGATGAAGGAGCAGGGGCTCTGCGACGCGATCGGCCTCGCGGCCGGCACGCTCGAGGTGATGATGCCGCTGCTGCGGGACTGGGAGTTCGACGCGCTCATCACCCACAACCGCTACACCCTGGTCAACCGCAACGCCGAGCCGATGATCGCCTTCGCCGCGAGCAAGGGCATCGCGGTCCTCAATGCCGCACCCTATGCCGGGGGCGTGCTGGCCAAGGGCTCGGATTCGTTCAAGCGCTATGTCTACCAGCAGGCCAGCGACGAAGTGCTGAGCCCGGTGAAGCGCGTGGAGGCGGTCTGCGCCAAGCATGGCGTCCCGCCGGGAGCCGCCGCCCTGCAATTCTCGATGCGCGACCCGCGCATCACCTCGACCATCTGCGGCGTCAGCAAGCCGGAACGGGTGAAGGAGACGCTGGCCTGGGCTGAATGGAAGATCCCGGCAGCACTCTGGGACGAGCTCCAGTCGCTGCCCTTCGCCACCGATGACCCGGAAGCGACCCGCCAATACAGCGCGGGATAGTGGCGGAGAGAGCGGGATTCGAACCCGCGATACGCTTTCACCTATGCACGCTTTCCAAGCGTGTGCCTTCAACCACTCGGCCACCTCTCCGCGGCGCCAAAACCTGACGCGGGTCGACACCGCAGCATTTTGGGCGGGCGGAACCTAACCGAGCCTCCAGAACAGTGCAACCCATCCAAAACCACCGCATGGAGGGTGAG
>JAYSFH010000122.1:0-5982 GCA_041913405.1 Dongia sp.
TGAAACAGGCGCTCCGGCCGTTCTGCGTCGGCGGTGCCTATGGCCGGCTGCTCGATGCCGAAGCCGAACATCTCGGCTCCGCTGCCGTGCAGGCGTTCGAGATCGAGGGGCTGGTCGGCACGGGAGCCGCGCCCGCCGTGCTCGCCTATCTCTTCCACCGCATCGGCGACCGGCTCGACGGTCGCCCGACCATGCTTATCATCGACGAGGGCTGGCTGGCGCTGGACGATGAAGGCTTTGCCGGCCAGCTCCGCGAGTGGCTGAAGACGCTCCGCAAGAAGAACGCATCCGTCATCTTCGCCACGCAGTCGCTGTCCGACATCGACAATTCCAGTATCGCGCCGGCCATCATCGAAAGCTGCCCGACGCGGTTGCTTCTGCCGAACGAACGCGCGGTCGAGCCGCAGATCACGGCCATCTATCGCCGCTTCGGGCTCAACGACCGGCAGATCGAGATCCTCGCGCGTGCCGTCCCCAAGCGCGACTACTACTGCCAGTCGCGGCGCGGCAACCGGCTGTTCGAGCTGGGCCTGTCCGAAGTCGGCCTCGCGCTCTGCGCCGCGTCCTCCAAATCCGACCAGACCCTGATCGCCAATCTCGTCGCCGAACACGGTCGCGACGGCTTCCTCGCCGCGTGGCTGCGCGCCCGCAACGCCGGATGGGCGGCCGACCTCATCCCGAACTTTCCCCAAGCCGAAAAGGAGACCCTGCCATGAAGACCCGTACTTTCCGCACGCGCGCCGCGATCCTGGCCGCAACCATGCTCGCCGTTTCGCCGGTTCTGGCGACGCATCAGGCCCATGCCTTCGGCTTCGGCCGCATCGTCTATGACCCGACGAACTATGCGCAAAATGTCCTGACGGCGGCGCGCACGCTGGAGCAGATCACCCACCAGATCACCTCGCTCCAGAACGAAGCGCAGATGCTCATCAATCAGGCGAAGAACCTGGCGAGCCTGCCGTATTCGGCGCTCCAGACCTTGCAGCAGAACGTCCAGAAGACCCAACAGCTTCTCGGGCAGGCGCAGAATATCGCCTTCGACGTCCAGAAGATCGATCAGGCGTTCCAGAGCCAGTACGGCAATGTCTCGCTGTCGGCGACCGACGCGCAACTGGTCGCGGGCGCGCGCGACCGCTGGAAGAACACCGTCGGCGGCTTGCAGGACGCGATGCGCGTGCAGGCCGGGGTCGTGGGCAATATCGACGCCAACCGCACGCAGATGTCGGAGCTTGTCGGCAAGAGCCAGGGCGCGACGGGCGCGTTGCAGGCGGCGCAGGCCGGAAACCAGCTTCTCGCCCTCCAATCGCAGCAGCTTTCCGACCTGATCGCGCTTCTCGCCGCCAATGGCCGTGCCGGTTCGCTGACCGAGGCCGAGCGCGCCGCCGCAGCCGAACAGGGACGCGAGCAGCGCCGTCGGTTCCTGACGCCGGGTTCCGGCTACCAGCCGGGCAACGCTCAGATGTTCAACAACGGCAACTGATCGCCAGAAGGGGAGCACCGTCATGGACGGCAAGATGCTGGCCCGGCTGGGCGCAATCATATTCGTCGCGGTCGCCATCACGGCCACCGCGATCGAGATGACCCGAAAAGAAGAGGCTCCGGCATCCGCGCCGGCCAACCTCCAACAGGCCGCACGCAATCCGCTGCGCGAAGAGCAGCGCCGGTGCCAGCAGCTTGGCCAGAAGGCGGCCGACGATAGTGAGTGCATGCGCGCCTGGGCGGAAACGCGCGACCGCTTTCTCGGCCGCACGCCCGCGCCGTCCTCGCCCTTCCAGAACGAAGGGCATTGATCCATGGGCGGCGCTGGCGTGATCGACAATTTTCTTGGGGTCTTCACCCGCTATATCGACTCCGGCTTCGGGCTCCTCTCTGGCGAAGTCGCCTTCATCGCCACGACGCTGATCGTCATAGACGTGACGCTTGCCGCGCTGTTCTGGTCCTGGGCCGCCGATGACGACATCATAGCGCGGCTGGTGAAGAAGACGTTGTTCGTCGGCGTCTTCGCCTATCTCATCGGCAACTGGAACAATCTCGCGAAGATCGTCTTCGACAGCTTCGCCGGGCTGGGGCTGAAGGCGAGCGGGACCGGGTTTTCCGCCGCCGACCTGATGCGCCCCGGCAAGGTGGCGCAAACCGGCCTCGACGCCGCCCGGCCGCTGCTCGAATCCATTTCCGACCTGATGGGCTGGGTCGCCTTCTTCGAGAACTTCATCCAGATCGCCTGCCTGCTCTTTGCCTGGGCGCTCGTCATCCTCGCCTTCTTCATTCTGGCGATCCAGCTCTTTGTCACGCTGATCGAGTTCAAGCTGGCGACGCTGGCGGGCTTTGTCCTGATCCCGTTCGGCCTCTTCGGGAAAACCGCCTTCATGGCCGAAAAGGTGCTCGGCAACGTCATCTCGTCGGGCATCAAGGTTCTCGTCCTCGCCGTCATCATCGGCATCGGCTCGACGCTGTTCAGCCAGTTCACAGCCGGTTTCGGGGGCGCAACGCCGAGCATCGACGACGCCATGGCCGTCGTGCTCGCCGCCTTGTCGCTGCTTGGCCTCGGCATCTTCGGCCCCGGCATCGCCAACGGTCTCGTCTCCGGCGGCCCGCAGCTCGGCGCTGGTGCTGCCGTTGGAACCGGCCTTGCTGCAGGCGGCATGGTGCTCGCCGGTGCTGGCGCTGCCGGTCTTGCCGCCAAAGGCGGCGCAGCCGCGCTTTCCACCGGCGCTGCCGCCGTGCGCGGCGGCGTGACCGCAGCCGGCGCGGCGTCCGCCGCCTTCAGCCTCGGTTCGCTCGGCCAGTCCGGCGCGGCAGGCGCTGCATCCGGCATGGGTGGCGTCGGACGCGCGGCGGGCTCCGCCGCCATGTCGCCGCTGCGTCGTGCGGCGGCGAGCGTCAAATCCAGCTTCTCCGATGGCGTGAAGAGCGGTTTTGGCGCGACGGGCGGCTCCTCGACCATGGGGACCATCGGCGGCTCTGCCGATGCCGCGGCCGACGCTTCCGCCACCCAAACCGCCAAGGGCCAACCCGATTGGGCGAAGCGGATGCAGCGCTCGCAGCGCCTCTCGCATGGCGTCCAGACCACGACCCATGCCGTCCGCTCCGGCGACAGCCACGGCTCCGGTTCCTCCGTCAACCTGTCTGAAAGTGACCGCTCATGAACCTCTTCAAGCGTCCTGCCGCGCATTACGGCAAAACCCCTCAACCCGAGACGCCTTACCAGAAGGCCGCACAGGTCTGGGACGAGCGTATCGGCTCGGCCCGCGTGCAGGCCAAGAACTGGCGCTATATGGCTTTCGGCTCGCTGGTTCTTTCCGCAGGCTTCGCCGCCGCGCTCGTCTGGCAGTCGGTGCAGGGCACCGTCGTTCCCTGGGTGGTGCAGGTCGACAAGCTCGGCCAGGCCCAGACCGTCGCCCCGGCGACCGCCGATTTCCGCCCGACCGATCCGCAGATCGCATGGCATCTCGGCCGCTTCATCGAACAGGTGCGCAGCATCCCCGCCGATCCGATCATCGTCCGGCAGAACTGGCTTCGCGCCTATGAATGGACGACCGATCGCGGCGCAGGCGCGCTCAACGACTACGCCCGCACCAACGACCCCTTCACCAAGGTCGGCAAGCAGCAGATCGCGGTGGATGTTTCCAGCGTCATCCGCGCTTCACCCGACAGTTTCCGCGTCGCCTGGACGGAACGCCATTTCGAGAACGGCCAGCTCTCCGGCACGGAGCGATGGACCGCGATCCTGACCATTGCGGTCCAGCCGCCTCGCGACGCCGAACGGCTGAAGGCCAATCCGCTCGGCATCTACGTCAACGCCATCAACTGGTCGCGGGAGATGGGCCAATGATCGCGGCAATCCGTAAACCCGCCATCGCGGCCGTTCTGCTCTCGGCGACCATGCTCGCCGGCTGCGCCTCCACCAAACCGCCGCAGATCAGCTATGACAATAGCGTGCCGCCGCTGCCGGCCATACCCGCAGCCGCGACGGACGAACGGCTGAAGCCATTGCATGTGCCTCCCGCTTGGACGGTCGCTCGTGGAGGCCAGACCGCCAGCACGGCGACCGGCCGCGTCGAAAACGCCAATGCCGCCGCCCGCGTGCAGCCACGCCGGGAGGGGTATTTCAATGCCATTCAGGTCTATCCGTGGAGCGACGGCGCGCTCTATCAGGTCTATGCCGCGCCCGGCCAGATCACCAATATCGCGCTCGAACCCGGCGAAAACCTGACCGGCGCGGGACCGATCGCCGCCGGCGATACGGCTCGCTGGATCATCGGCGACACCGAATCCGGCTCCGGCGTCGCCCGCCGGGTGCATGTGCTGGTGAAGCCGACGCGCGCCGACATCACCACCAATCTCGTCATCACCACGGACCGGCGCACCTACATGGTCGAGCTGCGATCCGGCGAGAAGCCCTATATGCCGGCCGTGTCCTGGTCCTATCCGCAGCCGGCAGGCGGCGGGCGTCAGGCCGTTCCCGCAACGCCGGTCATTCCGGTCGTCGCCGCCCGCAACTACCGCTATGGCCTGACCGGCAGCAGCAATCCGCCATGGAAGCCCGTCGCCGTCTATGACGACGGCCGCCGTGTCTATGTCGAGTTTCCGCGCGGCATCGTGCAAGGCGAAATGCCGCCGATCTTCGTTATCGGCCCCGAGGGCGAGGCCCAGATCGCCAACACTCGCATCCATCAACACATCCTGATCGTCGATCGCCTGTTCGGCGCGGCCGAGCTGCGCCTTGGCGGCGGCGACCGTCAGCAGACCGTCAGGATCATTCGCACCGACGGGAGGCCGCAGTCATGAGCGACACCGATACCAATGCCGCCCCGATGCGCCTGCGCGCCGAAGCGCCGCGCGTCACGCGCCTGTCACGCAAGATGCTCGCCAGCGTCGCGGCCGTCGCCCTGGTCGGGATCGGCGGGGCGCTGATCTACGCGCTCCAGACGCGCACGGGCGGTGATGGCGGGGAAGAACTCTACTCCACCGCCAACCGGCAGACCGCCGATGGTCTTGCGAGCCTGCCACGCGACTACACCGGCCCCGTCCTCGGGCCGGCGCTGCCCGGCGATCTCGGCGGCCCGATCCTGTCCGCGCAGAATGCCGGCCAGCCGGTCGTGTCGCCCGTGGTGCCGACACCCGGCGTCGACGAGGCCGAACAGCGCCGCCGCGCAGAGGAGGAAGCCGCACGCCTCAGCACTGTGTTCTTCCAGTCGAGGCAGGGATCGACCGCCGCAACACCGAGCACGATGCCGGGCCTTCCCGGCTTCGACCCCGGTAGCGCCGCCGCAACGCAACCGACCGCACAGGACCGGCAACTGGCCTTCCTCAATGCCGCGGCCGACCGGCGCACCGTGACGCCGGATCGCGTGACGCCACCAGCGTCGCCGTTCGTGCTTCAGGCCGGCGCGGTCATCTCGGCCGCGCTCATCACGGGCATTCGCTCCGATCTTCCCGGCCAGATCACAGCGCAGGTCACGGAGAACATCTATGACAGCCCGACAGGCAGCATCCTCCTCGTGCCGCAGGGGACGCGGCTGATCGGCCAATATGACAACAGTGTGCAGTTCGGTCAGCGCAGGGTGCTGCTCGTCTGGAACCGCCTCATCATGCCGAACGGCCGCTCCATCGTTCTTGAGCGCCAGCCGGGCGCGGACACGCAGGGCTATGCCGGCCTTGAAGATGGCGTCGACTACCACTGGTGGGATCTCGCCAAGGCCGCCGCGCTCTCGACCTTGCTCGGCGTCGGCGCGGAACTCGCCACGGACGACAATGACCGCCTCATTGCCGCTATTCGGGGCGGCGCGCAGGACACGATCAACCAGGCTGGTCAGCAAATCATTCAGCGCCAGTTGCAGGTCGCGCCGACGCTGACCATCCGGCCGGGTTTCCCGGTGCGCGTCATCGTCACCAAGGACTTGGTGCTCGAACCCTACAGGAGCTGACCATGACAAAGCTGAAACTCGGCCCCATCGCCGACGACAAGCCCGTCAAGATCAC
>JAYSFH010000122.1:5992-9052 GCA_041913405.1 Dongia sp.
GGTGGAGCTGCCCGCCACCCTTCATCGTGACCTGACTGCCTATGCCGCCGTGCTGGCTCGCGAGACGGGCAAGCCCACCGCCGATCCCATGAAGCTGATCGTGCCGATGCTGGAACGCTTCATCGCCACCGATCGCGGTTTCGCCAAGGCCCGGCGCTCGGCCGGCTGATCGACGAGAGGCACCCCGATCCGCGCGGGGTGCCGTCAGCGCGCAGGCGCGAATGCGGCACGCTACGGGCCGCCGATCTCCCTCCAAGGTTCGCTTAATTCCGGGCCTCCACGACCGGAAGCCATTCGCGAACCACGGAGGATTCCATGCGCGCGCAACGACGCCGCGCCCCGAGAGGGCGG
This sequence comes from Dongia sp., assembly GCA_041913405.1. Classification (GTDB taxonomy): domain Bacteria; phylum Pseudomonadota; class Alphaproteobacteria; order Dongiales; family Dongiaceae; genus Dongia. The sequence continues at coordinate 6,344 of JAYSFH010000122.1, forward strand.
CCACAACTGCCAGCCCCAAGGGCGCTCCCCGAAGACCTCTACGACTACAACGACGACCCCGCGCCGCGCATCAGCCCGCCGCGCGGAAGTCCGCCCGATGCTTTCGACGTGGAGAAACTGCCCGTTATCGACGATTGGCCCGACGAGGTGCCGATCACCGAAGCCGAGATTCAGGTGTTCGAGCGCTGGTTCGGCGATGTCTTCGACGAGATGTTCGGCGGTATTCCCGATGTGCCGGGCTTGACGAAGTTATCCTCATATGATAACGAAAAGCCATGAGCGAGGATCGTGACCCGAGCCTCGACATGCTTCTGGACCTCGATGGCCAGGTGCTCGTTGTCGATCCCGAGGGCGGCCATTGGGTGAAATTCGTCGTCACCCGCATTCCGGTCTCGCCGGAAAAGCCGCACGGCCTCGATTACTCGCTCACGCTTCATGGGCCTTCGGGCGAACGGCTGGTCGGCTTTGACAACGCCCATCCGGTCGGCCGGGGCAGACGCGGCGAGCCGATGGATCATCGCCACCGCCTTCAGACCGTGAAGCCTTACGCCTGGCAGGACGCGGCCACGTTGCTGGCCGATTTCTGGCAGGCGGTCGATGCGGTGTTGAAGGAGCGAGGCGTGCTATGACCACATTGAAAGTCGGGATTGCCGACTACGAAGAAATGAAGGCCCGCACCATGCGGATCGCCAAGGGCGAGGAAAAGCCTGCGCCGGGTGATCCGAAGGTGTGGTTCACCTCCATTGAATCCTTCTGCAAGGTTTTGTCGGCCGGCAATCGCGAATTGCTGCGCGTCATCGACCAGCAAGCACCGGGATCGCTGGAAGAACTGGCCGAGATCACCGGCCGAGCCAAGTCCAATCTGTCGCGCACCCTGAAACGGATGGCCAGCTACGGGCTGGTGCGGATGGAGAAAGGCGACGGCCGCAAGGTCGCGCCGAAGGTGGTCCATGACCGCGTTGAACTGGACCTGCCGCTTATAGAGCGCGCGGAGCCACGCAAGGCAGCAGGAGGCCAGCGATGAACGTGCATAGCCCCAATGTCCATAATCCGAACGTGACGCTGCGCGCAGCGCTCTATCTCCGCGTCTCCACGACCCGGCAGGCCGAGCATGACGTGTCGATCCCCGATCAGAAGCGCCAAGGCGAAGCCTATTGCGAGTCGCGTGGGTATCAGCTTGTCGAGACGTTCGTGGAAGCCGGTGCTTCCGCCACCAACGACCGTCGCCCCGAGTTCCAGCGCATGATCGAAGAGGGCACGTCCAAGCCCGCGCCCTTCGATGTCGTCGTGGTGCATAGCTTCTCGCGCTTCTTCCGCGATCACTTCGAGTTGGAGTTCTACGTCAGGAAGCTCGCCAAGAACGGCGTGCGCCTCGTCTCCATCACGCAGGAGATGGGCGACGACCCCATGCACGTCATGATGCGGCAGATCATGGCGCTGTTCGACGAATACCAGTCCAAGGAAAACGCCAAGCACGTCCTGCGCGCCTTGAAGGAGAATGCCCGGCAAGGCTTCTGGAACGGCTCGCTGCCGCCCATCGGCTACCGCGTGGTCGCGGCCGAGCAGCGCGGCGCGAAGGTCAAGAAGAAGCTGGAAATCGACCCGCTGCACGCCGACACGATCCGGCTCATCTATCGCCTGGCGCTGGAAGGCGAAGGCTCATCCGGCCAGATGGGCGTCAAGGCGATCGTCAAATATCTCAATGGCAGGGGCATCTTCACCCGCGACGGCGGGCGCTGGGGCATCGGACAGGTTCACCGTGTCCTGACCCGCCGCACCTATATCGGCGAGCATCAGTTCAACAAGCGGTCCAAGGCCAAGGAGTTGAAGCCGGAGGAAGAGGTCATCACCGTTCAGGTGCCGGCGCTGGTCGAGCGGGAGACGTTCGACGCGGTGCAGGCGCTCTTGCAGGCCCGCAACCCCAAGACCGAACTGCCGGCGCGCGTGGTCATCGGGCCGACGCTGCTCACCGGCATCTGCTATTGCGGCAATTGCGGGGGAGCTATGACCATCCGCACCGGCAAGGGCGGCCGCTATCGCTACTATGCCTGCTCGATCAAGGCGCGGCAGGGCGAAACCGGCTGCAAGGGCCGCGCGATCCCCATGGACAAGCTCGACCGCATGGTGGTCAGCCACATCGAGGACCGCTTGCTCGATCCCGACCGGCTGGAGAAGCTGCTTGGCACCGTCCTCGGCCGCCGAGAGGATCAGGCCGACCGACGCCGGCAGCACATCGCCGAACTGGAGCGGCGGGCGGTCGAATCGGATATGCGCCTCAAGCGCCTCTACGACGCCATCGAAGCCGGCGTTGCCGATCTCGACGACCCGGCGCTCAAGGAGCGCATCGCCGGCCTCAAGGTCATCCGCGATCAGGCGCGAGCCAACGCCGACCGGGCACAGGCGCTGCTCGACAGTCCCGGCCATAGCGCCATCACCCCGACGATGATCCTCGGCTTTGCCCGCCGCGCACGCGAGCGCATCCGGGGCAGCGAAGGGGGCTATCGGCGGGATCATCTGCGCGCCTTGGCGCAACGTGTCGAAGTCGCGGACGACGCGATTCGCATCATGGGATCGAAGACGGAATTGCTGAGAACGCTTACTGCTGGCCAAGTGCGGCAATCGGCGGCGACTGGCGTGCCCAGAAGCGGACTGAAGTGGCGGAGGGGGTGAGATTCGAACTCACGGTACCCTTGCGGGCACACTGGTTTT
>JAYSFH010000123.1:0-740 GCA_041913405.1 Dongia sp.
ATTGCCGCCGACACCGCACCCGCGGCGATCAAGGCCGGCGCCGATGTGCTGGTGGCGGGCACCGCGAGCTTCCAGGGCGGATCGACGCGCTATGCCGAGAACATCGCGCGCCTCAGGACGTGAGGCCCCGGGTGGCCGACGGTCTCACCCGCGCAGCAAATCCTGAGCCGAACGACGCCGAACGCGCCGCCGCCCATCATTCGGCCGCGCCGCGGCACGGCACGCGCCCCGGCAACCAGCGGCCGCATCTGGTCTGGCCGCGGCTGCAGATGATGTTCGCGGAGCCGGCGGGGCTGATCCTCTCCCAGGCGCGACGCAAGGTCCTGCAGCCGCTCTATCGCAGCGGACCCTATCGGCTTTCCTTGGGCCGCGTCGGCCCGGGGGATTTCCTCACCGCCTTCGACGCGGCGCCGTTCTCGACGCCCTGGCCGGCCGATGCGCAAGCCGGACAGGCGATGCTGGCGGGCGAGTTCCGCTTCGCCGGCGAGACCGTTCGCGAGCCGCGGCCGTTGAGCCGGCCGACCGGCGCCACGGCGGCCTGGCGCGAGGGCATCGACCGCTTCGACTGGCTGAACGATCTCCGCGCCGCCCAGGCACCACAAGCTGTCGCGGTCGAGCTGACGCGGCGGTGGCTCGGCGAGAACCTGCGCTACCGCGAGGACAGCTGGCGCAGCGATGTCCTGGCGGCGCGCCTGCGGAACCTGCTGCTGAACTGCGGGACGCTCGCGACGACGGATGAT
>JAYSFH010000123.1:750-8983 GCA_041913405.1 Dongia sp.
TCAAGGCACTGCTGATGGGCAGCCTCTTTCGCCAGGCCGCGCATCTGGCGCGCGCCTTGCCCGACGGGCTTTACGGCGCGGCTTTGCTGGAAGCGGTGATTGCGCTGATGCTCGCGGGGCTGATGCTGCCGCGCGGCGAGCGCCTGCTGGTCAAGGGCCGCAAGCTGTTCGGCCGCGAACTGCCGCGACAGATGCTGGCCGACGGCGGCCATGTCGAGCGCAGCCCGCAGGTGATGCTGGAGTTGCTCGTTCGCCTCATCGACCTGCGCGATGTCTTCGCGGCGGCGCGGCGGCCGCTGCCGGACAGCCTGCAGATCACCATCGAGACCATGGCCTCGGTGGTGCTGATGCTCTGCCACGGCGACGGGCAGCTCGCGCGGTTCAACGACACGGCGGAGATCGATCCCAGGCTGGTCGAAGCGGCCTTGCGCCGGTCCGGCGGAAAGCTGCGGCCGCTCAACCAGCTGCCGCTGACCGGCTTCCAGCGCATGGAATGTGCGCGCACCCTGGTGCTGGTCGATTGCGGGGCGCCGCCGCGGCACGGGCTCGACACTCATGCGCATGCGGGAACCTTGGCCTTCGAGATGTCGATCGACGGCGATCCGCTGATCGTCAATTGCGGCGCCCATCCCTGGTCCAAGGAATGGCAGCAGGTGCAGCGCACCTCGGCGGCGCATTCGACCATGATCGTGGACAATGTGAACTCGTCGATGCTGCTGCCGCCGAAGAAGGCCTTCGGCGGCGGGATCAAGATGGGCGGCATCGCCTTGAAGCCCGACATCGTCACCTCGCGGCGCGAGGAGACCAACGGCCAGATCTGGCTCGACCTCTCGCACAACGGCTACGAGGAAGGCTTCGGTCTCATCCACCGTCGGCGCTTGTATCTCTCCGCCAATGGCGAGGATTTCATGGGCGAGGACCAGCTGGTCGGCAAGGGCGGCAATTCCTTTGCGCTGCGCTTCCATCTTCATCCGGGCGTCCAGGTCTCGATCACCCAGAACGGCCAGGCGGCGCTGATGAAGCTCGCCAAAGGCTCGTTCTGGCGGATGCGGGTGCAGGGCGGCGAACTTGCGCTGGCCGAGAGTGCCGCGATCGGTGCCGGCGGCAAGGTGCGGCGCACGCAGCAATTGGTGGTCTTGGGTACGATCGAAAGCGACAAGACCGAAGTGAAATGGCTGATCCAGCGCGAAGGTGGACGGCGGTGAGTGCGTCCGCATGCAGGCGATGATTCGCACCCCCACCCTAACCCTCCCCCGATTCGGGGGAGGGGACTGTATCGAGCACGCCTTCTCCCGCACCCGAATCGGGGGCGGGCCGGGGTGGGGGTGCGTGACACCATTTCTTCCAACAGAATTTCCAGCAAAGCATAGAGACCAATGACAACCGAACGACCCATTCGCCGTGCGTTGATTTCCGTTTCCGACAAGTCGGGCCTCACCGACTTCGCGAAGTTCCTGAGCGGGCGGGGGGCCGAGATCCTGTCGACCGGCGGCTCGGCGGAGGCCTTGCGCAAGGCCGGCATCCCGGTGATCGACGTCTCCACGCATACCGGCTTTCCGGAGATCATGGACGGGCGGGTGAAGCCCCTGCATCCGAAGGTGCATGGCGGCTTGCTCTCGCGGCGCGATCTTGCGACCCATGTCGAGGCGCAGAAGACCCATGGAATCGCCGATATCGACCTGCTGGCGGTCAATCTCTATCCGTTCGAGGCGACGGTCGCCGCGGGCAAGCCCTGGGAAGATTGCATCGAGAACATCGACATCGGCGGGCCGGCGCTGATCCGGGGTGCCGCGAAGAACCATGACTTCGTCACCGTGCTGGTCGATCCCGCGGACTATGCCGTGGTGGTCGAGGAGATGACTGCGAATAACGGCGCCACGACATTGGCGACGCGGCGGCGTCTCGCCCGGCAGGCTTACGCGCGCACGGCGGCCTATGACGCGGCGATCTCGCGCTGGATGGCGGAACAGGCCGAGGAGAAATTCCCGCCGCGGATCTCCTTCGCCGGCACGCGCAGCCAGGTTTTGCGCTATGGCGAGAACCCGCACCAGGAGGCGGCGGTGTACCTCACCGGCGAGCAGCGGCCGGGGATCGCACTCGGCAAGCAGCTCCAGGGCAAGGAACTCTCCTACAACAACTTCAACGATGCCGATGCGGCCTTCGAGCTGGTTGCGGAGTTCGATGAAGGCGCGGCGATCGCCATCATCAAGCACGCCAATCCCTGCGGCGTCGCGACCGGCGCCGATTTGAAGAGCGCCTACTTGCGGGCGCTGGCCTGCGATCCGGTCTCGGCCTTCGGCGGCATCATTGCCGCCAACCGGGTGCTGGACGGCGCGGTCGCCGAGGAGATCGCCAAGATCTTCTCCGAAGTGATCATCGCCCCGGGCTTCACGCCGGAAGCGCTCAGCGTTCTGGGTGCCAAGAAGAACCTGCGGCTGGTCGAGACCGGCGGCATGCCGTCAGCCGCGACGGCAGGGCTGACGGTGCGCACGATCGCCGGCGCATTGCTGGTGCAGACCAACGACGCGAAGAAGACCGGCGCCGGCGATCTCAAGGTCGTCACCAAACGCGCGCCGAGCCCGCAGGAGATCGCCGACCTGCTGTTCGCCTTCAAGGTGGCGAAGCACGCGAAGTCGAACGCGATCGTCTATGCGAAGAACGGCGCGACGGTCGGAGTCGGCGCCGGGCAGATGAGCCGGGTCGATTCCTCGCGCATCGCCGCCTGGAAGGCGGCCGAAGCAGCGAAGACCGCGGGGGATGCGACAAGCTGGGCGAATGGCTCGGTGGTGGCCTCGGACGCGTTCTTCCCGTTCGCGGACGGATTGCTGGCGGCGGCGGAGGCGGGCGCCACGGCGGTGATCCAGCCCGGCGGCTCGATGCGCGACGACGACGTGATCAAGGCGGCCGACGAAGCCGGGCTCGCCATGGTCTTCACCGGCATCCGGCATTTCCGGCATTGATTGTTGCGCAGGGAAGCGGCGACCGGCGCAGCGCCCCCTAGATCCCGCGCGCCGGTCTCCCCGCTTCCGTCTCCCCAGACGAGCAGCCCCCGGTTTGCCGGTTGTTGGCTGTGCGAATGCGGTTATGGCGGAGCCGCGCGCGAGGTGCTTTGCGGTGGATCAAATTCCCGCTCCGAATCCAGCGGTCGATGCGGATCGTCATCGGCTGGGCGACGATGCCGCGCCAGCGCCAGCGCGGGCCGACCGGCACGAAGCCCATCCGGAGATAGGCGCTGAGCGCACCGGGCACCGAACCCAGGGTCACGGCCTCCGCCTTGGGATTGCGGCGCTGCACCTCTTCGATCACCGCGCGCAGCAGGCGGCGGCCGATGCCGCGGCCATGGAAATCCTCGGCGACGTGGAGCTGGGTGACGTGCGTTGCGCTGCGCACCGCAACGAAGCCGACCACCCGGCTGCCCGTGACGGCGACGAAAGCCGGCGACCATTCGGGCGCGGCGATGCCGTTCAGCCGCGCGCCGACCGGGCCGGCTTGCGCTTGCGCGCGCAGGAAGGCGACGCCTTGCGGTGTCACCTCGCGCCCGAGATAGCGCGGGATCAGGTTCTGGATCAGCGCCGCGATCTCCTGATGATCGGCGGGGAGCGGTGGGCGGATGACGATGTCCGCAGTCATGTTATTCGTACCCCCACCCCGGCCCTCTCCCGAATCGGGGGAGGGGGAAGAAGGAGCACGCTGCAGTTCCCGACGCCGATTCGGGGGCGGGCTAGGGTGGGGGTACGCGACACCGATTCCGCTTACGCCGCGCTCCTCGCCAGGCTGCGCAGCACGTAGGGCAGGATCCCGCCGTTCTTGAAGTATTCGACCTCGTCCGCGGTGTCGATGCGGCAGGTGACGGTGAAGTCCTGGGTCTGGCCGTTGGCGCGGCGGAGATTCACCTTCACGTCCATGCGCGGCTTGATGCCGCCGGCGATGCCGGTCAAGTCGAAGGTCTCGGTGCCGTCGAGGTTCAGCGATTTCCGCGTCATCTCGCCCTGGAACTGCAAGGGCAGCACGCCCATGCCGACCAGGTTCGAGCGGTGGATGCGCTCGAAGCTCTCGGTGATGACCGCCTTCACGCCCAAGAGCACGGTGCCCTTGGCCGCCCAGTCGCGCGACGAGCCGGTGCCGTATTCCTTGCCGGCGATGATCACCAGCGGCACCTTCTGCACCTGGTACTTCATCGAGGCGTCGTAGATCGACATGACTTCGCCGGAGGGCTGGAGCTTGGTGATGCCGCCTTCGGTGCCCGGCACCATCTCGTTCTTCAGCCGGATGTTGGCGAAGGTGCCGCGCATCATCACCTCGTGATTGCCGCGCCGTGCGCCATAGGAGTTGAAGTCCTTGGCATCGACGCCGTGCTTGATCAGGTACTGGCCCGCAGGCCCGTCCTTCTTGATCGAGCCCGCCGGGCTGATGTGGTCGGTGGTGATCGAGTCGCCCAGGATCGCCAGCGGCCGCGCGCCGGTGATGTCGCCAGCCGCCGCACCCACTTCCTTGGTCAGATGCGTGAAATAGGGCGGGTTGGCGACATAGGTCGACTTCGCATCCCAGCCATAGGTCATGCCCTTGGTGGTCTTCACCTTGCGCCAGTTGGCATCGCCCTTGAAGACGTCGGCATAGCGCTTCTTGAAATCGGACGGCTTCACGAACTTGGCGACCGCGTCGGCGATCTCCTTCGAGGTCGGCCAGATGTCCTTCAGGTAAACCGGCTGGCCCTTCTTGTCATAACCCAAGGGATCCTTGGTGATGTCGACCTTGAGGCTGCCGGCGATGGCATAGGCGACGACCAGCATCGGCGAGGCGAGATAGTTCGCCTTGCAGGCAGGATTGACGCGGCCTTCGAAGTTGCGGTTGCCCGAGAGCACCGCGCCGGCGACGAGATCGCCCTTGGCAATGGCATCGGCGATCGGATCCGGCACCGGGCCGGAATTGCCGATGCAGGTGGTGCAGCCATAGCCGACCAGGTTGAATCCCAATTTGTCGAGCGCGGTGTTGACGCCGGCATTCTTCAGATAGTCGGTGACGACCTGCGAACCCGGGGCCAGCGAAGTCTTGACCCAGGGCTTGGTCTTCAGGCCCTTGGCGACCGCGTTCCTGGCGAGCAGACCGGCCCCCAGCATGACGCTGGGATTCGAGGTGTTGGTGCAACTGGTGATCGCGGCAATCACGACCGCGCCGTCGCCGAGCTCGTAATCGGCGCCGCGCACCGAGACCATGCTCTCGTTGCCCTTGCGGCCGAAGACATCGGTCAGCGCCGACTTGAAGGCGGTCGAGACCTGGGAGAGCGGCACGCGATCCTGCGGGCGCTTCGGCCCGGCAAGGCTCGGCTCCACGGTGTCGAGATCGAGGCTGAGTGAATCGGTGAAGACCGGATCCGGGGTCTTCTTGTCGCGCCACATGCCCTGGGCCTTGGCGTATTTCTCGACCAAGGCGATGCGATCGGCCTTGCGCCCGGTCGCTTTCAAGAACCGGATGGTCTCGGCATCGACCGGGAAGAAGCCGCAGGTGGCGCCGTATTCCGGTGCCATGTTGGCAATGGTCGCGCGATCGGCGAGCGGCAGGTCGTCGAGGCCGGCGCCGTAGAACTCCACGAACTTGCCGACCACGCCCTTCTTGCGCAGCATCTGGGTGACGGTGAGCACGAGATCGGTGGCGGTGGCGCCCTCGCGCAGCTTGCCCATCAGCTTGAAGCCGACGACTTCGGGAATCAGCATCGAGACCGGCTGGCCCAGCATCGCGGCTTCCGCCTCGATGCCGCCGACGCCCCAGCCCAGCACGGCCATGCCGTTCACCATGGTGGTGTGGCTGTCGGTGCCGACCAAAGTGTCCGGATAGGCGATGGTCGCCGGGCGTTTTCCCTTCGGCGCCTCCTTCTCCTTCGCGGTCCAGACCACCTGGGCGAGGTTCTCGAGATTGACCTGGTGGCAGATGCCGGTGCCGGGCGGGACGACGCGGAAATTGTCGAAGGCGGTCGAGCCCCAGCGCAGGAAGGCATAGCGCTCGCCGTTGCGCTCGTATTCGAGCTCGACGTTCTTCTTGAAAGCGCCGGGTCCGGCGAAGAAGTCCACCATCACCGAATGGTCGATGACGAGATCGACCGGCGAGAGCGGGTTGATCTTGGTCGGATCGCCGCCGAGCTTCACCATCGCCTCGCGCATCGCCGCAAGATCGACCACGGCGGGGACGCCGGTGAAGTCCTGCATCAGCACCCGGGCCGGGCGGTAGGCGATCTCGCGGTCCGACTTCCGGGTCTTCAGCCAGGCGCCGACCGCGCGGATGTCCTCGATGGTGACCGTGCGCCCGTCCTCGTAGCGCAGCAGGTTCTCCAGCAGGACCTTCATGGAATTGGGGAGGGTCTTCAGGTCCCCGAGCGACTTCTCGGCGGCCTTCAGGCTGAAATAGTCATAGGACCGGGTCCCGACCTTCAGGGTTTTGCGGGTCTTCAGGCTGTTGAGTGCGGCAGGCACGTTCGTCTCCGATGCTGTCGCGCCTGCCCTTCCCCGGCATCGGCGCGCGGTGGACTCCGGACCCGGGCCCGAGGAGGGGGGTGTTGAACGCGAATCGGCGGCGAAAATGCCGATCGGCCGGGGTCGGGAGATCGTATATCACGCGATTGAGATAGCAGGGAGTGGCTTTGCAGAGAAGGCCCGCATCCCTTTCAGAATCCACGGAAATACTCGGCCTAGCCCAACCTGCTGCAGGGCCGAAATCACAATTTTGCCGCAATCCGGTCTTAGTTCGGCCCCAGGGCGTTGCGACCGTCCGCGTCGGACAGAGATCATCCCCTCTGTTTGAAACGGTGTCGGCCCACCGTCGCGTTGCCGCCCAAGGGTTCAAAGCCCATTGGTGGCGCCCCTGACCGACGGCAGCTCTCCTTTGCGATTCATGGGGGTGCTGCCGGAAGAGGCCGACGGGCAGCGTCGTGTTACCCCCGAGCGACGCAGCCCAGAACGGGTTCGACGCCGCGTCCCACCCCATCCCCTTGGGGGCGCGGCGTCGGCCCACCTTTTCTTTCCCCGCAATTGGATATCGCTTTCGCCGCGCGTTAGTGTTGCGCCGCGATTCGCCAACTTGAGATTTCCTCTGATGCAGCCATTGCGGGGCACCCCCACCCCAACCCTCCCCCGAAGTCGGGGGAGGGAGATCGAAGCGCTGTGCGCAGCCCTCCCCCAACTTTGGGGGAGGGTTGGGTGGGGGTGCCACACACTCGGTGCAGCCGCACGAGGCGCTCACTGATGCCACTCTTCCAAGGTGAAGCTCTCGGCTGCCGGCGGGGCGAGGCCCTGATCTTCGAGGCGGTCGATTTCGCGCTCGAGCCGGGCGATGCGCTTTGGCTCTCGGGACCCAACGGCAGCGGCAAGTCCAGCCTGCTCCGGCTGATGGCGGGATTGCTGCCACCGGTCTCGGGCAGCCTCGCGTGGGATGGCGCACCGATCTTGCGCGACCGCGACGCGCATCGCGCCCGCCAGCGCTATCTCGGCCATCTCGACGCGGTGAAGACGCATCTTTCCGTCGCCGAGAATCTCGGCTTCTGGGCGGCCTATTGGGAAATCGCGGCCGGCGCGGTGGAACCGGCGCTGGCGCGACTCGGCATCGCACATCTGGCGACGGCACCGGCGCGGCAATTGTCGGCGGGACAAAGACGGCGGCTGGCGCTGGCGCGGCTCGCACTCTCGGATGCGCCGCTCTGGCTGCTGGACGAGCCTTCAGCGGCGCTCGACAGCGATGGCATCGAACGTCTCGCCGGCCTGATCGCCGCAGCGCGCCACAGCGGCGGCATCGTCATCTTCTCCAGCCACGACACGCTGCCGGTGCCCGGCATGAAGCAACTGGCACTCGCCGCATGAGCGCCTTCGTCGCCTTGCTCCGCCGCGATCTTCGGCTCGGCCTGCGCCAGGGCATCGATGCGCTGGTGGTGGTGCTGTTCTTCCTGGTGGCGGGTGCGATCTTTCCCTTCGCGGTCGGGCCGGAGCCCGAGCGGTTGAAGTCGATCTCCGGCGGCGTCGCATTGGCGATGGCGGCCCTCGCGGCCCTCCTGTCGCTCGACCGGCTCTACCAAAGCGACCACGAGGACGGCAGCCTCGACCAGATCCTGCTCTCGCCCCTGCCGCTGGAGCTGGTGACGGTCGCAAAGTCGCTGTCGCACTGGCTGCTGACCGGCCTGCCGTTGCTGCTGGCCGCGCCGATCCTGGCGATGATGCTGAAGCTGCCGCCCGAGGGACATATTCCTCTGCTG
>JAYSFH010000124.1:0-827 GCA_041913405.1 Dongia sp.
TGCTCTTCGTCCAGCGCGGTCTCGCGCTTTTTCCGGAGGCGGCTGACCGCGCGGTGATGCGCGATCGAGAATACCCAGGTATTCACCGAGGCGCGGCCCTCGAACCGCGCCGCCTGGCGCCAAACCTCCATCATGGTCTCGTTGAGGACGTCCTCGACCATCTCCCGCTCCCATACCAGCTTCATCAGGTAGCCGAAGAGCGGCCGCTGCAGGCGGCGGTAGAGCTCCGAAAAGGCGTTGCGGTCGCCTGCCGCGACGCGCTGCAGCAGCGCGACATCGGCGACGCCGTCACCGCTTTTCCCCCGCGATCCGGCCATCTTCATCATGTCCGTCGCCCGAACCGGCGATCCGGTTCCGGAAAATGTAAGCTTTGCCGGAATTTCTTCATAAATGCCTGATATGCCTGGGTTGCAGGGGGTTCATCGCCCCTGCCCGGAACCCAGAGAAGCTAGCCGAGGGCCGGGGTCTTGTCCATTTTTTGGCCGGTTTGCCGCGGTCTTAACCGGCTTGCCGTCGTCTCGGGGCTGGGTTAATGACCGGCCAGTAACGCCGTCCTGCGGAGCCCTGCCATGGCCACTGTCGTCAACTGCGCCGCCTACGAGAACGGCCGCCGGGTCACCGACCTCGACATCAACGACCCGGAGCAGATGAAGCCCAGGGCCGGCCGGGTGATCTGGATCGGCCTCCATGAGCCGACCCAGGACGTCCTGATCAAGCTGCAGGGCTATTTCGGCCTGCACGACCTCGCGGTCGAGGACGCCTACCGCGCCCACCAGCGCCCCAAGCTCGAAGTCTACGGCGAGACCCTGTTCGTGGTCATGAAGACC
>JAYSFH010000124.1:867-8842 GCA_041913405.1 Dongia sp.
GCGAGCATGTCGCCATGGGCGAGACCTGCTTCTTCATCGGCAAGGGCTACGTGATCTCGGTCCGCCACGGCCCCTCGATGGGCTATGCCGACGTCCGCGCCCGCTGCGAGAACGCGCCGGAGAAGCTGAAGAAAGGCGAGGACTTCATCGTCTACGCCCTGATGGATTTCATCGTCGACCGTTACTTCCCGATCATCGACCACCTGGAAGAGCTGGTGGAGGAGCTGGAAGAGCGGGTCTTCGCCGGCACCGAGGAGCGGGACGCCCTGGAAGAGATCGCCGAGCTCCGGCGCGACCTCTTGGAGATGCGCCATGCGGTGGCGCCGCTGCCGGAAATCTGCCAGCGGCTGATGCGCTACGACGTGCCGATCATCGACGCCAACACCCACCCCTATTTCCGCGACGTGTTCGACCACAGCCACATCCTGCTGGAGCGGATCGACGCCCTGCGTGAAATGGTGAAGACGGTGGTGGAATCGAAGATGCTGCTCAACGCCATGAAGCAGAACGAGGTTATGAAAAAGCTGGCGGCCTGGGCCGCCATGCTGGCGGTCCCGACCGCCGTCACCGGCATCTACGGCATGAACTTCGTCCATATGCCGGAGCTCGACTGGACCTACGGCTTCTACGCCACCATGGTCTTCATCGCGATCATCTGCGCCGGCTTGTACTGGCGCTTCCGCAAGGCCGGCTGGCTGTAGCTTTCTCGATGTCGAATATTTGAGTTCCCGGGACCAAGTCCCGGGATGACGGAGTTTGAGGAAACGCCGGAGATAACCGCGGCTAAGCATACTTCCGCAGCAACCGCCGAAACTGGTGGTAGCCCAGGCCGAGTGCCTGAGCGGCCTCGCTCTGATTGCCGTCGGTCGCTGCCAACGCGCGGCGCACCAGGTCGGATTCGAAAGCCGCGACCGCGGCGGTGAAATCCTTTGGCAGCCGCCCTTCGCTCTTCTGCAGCGCGACCGCAGTTCCAGGCCGCCAGGGTGACTCGAAGGGATCGATCGCGATCGCCTCGATCGGTGCGTCGCCCTCGGCGCGATAGACCGCGCGTTCCACGACATTCCTGAGCTCGCGTACGTTGCCGGGCCAGGCGTGGTCGAGCAGCTTCGCCTCGCAGGCGTGCGAGAAGCCGGGAAACAGCGGCAGGCCCAGCGCCTTCGCCATGGCGAGGCCGAAGGCGTTGGCGAGATCGAGGATGTCCGCCGGCCGGGCCCTCAGTGGAGGGAGTGTCACGACATCGAAGGCCAGGCGGTCGAGCAGGTCGGCGCGGAACTCGCCCTTGGCGGCCAGTGCCGGCAGATCGACATTGGTCGCGGCAATGACGCGGACGTCGGTGGCCATCACCCGTTCGCCGCCGACCCGCTCGTATTCGCCGTATTCGATCACCCGGAGCACCTGCTCCTGCACGCGGGCCGAGGCGGTGTCGATCTCGTCCAGGAACACGGTGCCGCCGTCGGCGCGCTCGAACCGGCCGCGGTGCCGGTTGCGCGCGCCGGTGAAAGCGCCGGCCTCATGGCCGAACAACTCGGTCTCCAGCAGCGTCTCGGAGAGCGCCGCACAGTTCACCTTCACGAAGGGCCCGTCCCAGCGCTTGGAGAGGAAGTGCATGCGTTCGGCGATCAGCTCCTTGCCGGTGCCGCGCTCGCCGATCACCAGAGCCGGCCGGTCGAGCGGGGCGAGGCGCGAGACCTGCTCCAGCACTTCCTGGAAGGCCGGATCAGAGCCGATCAGGCTTGTCGGCGGGTTGAGGTTGTCTGCCATGATGGCGATAATCGCCAATATTGGCGATTATGTACAGCTTAAATCGCTATAATATAGAGCAAACGCAGGCTAACCCTTTGAAGTCATTACCGAAGGTAGTTGGCACGACTTCTGCCAATAGAAGCGCGTCTTTCACCTGGAGAGCATCATGTCCGACGAGACGCGCCACTACCGCTACTACCGCTTCGCCAATGAGGCCGACAGCTTCGTCGACCGCGTGCGCGGCTATCTGAGCCGCAGGACCGCCGCCGACTGGGGCTTCTTCGCCGCCGGCATCGTGCTCGGCGCGATCCTGTTCTAAGCAGCGCGCCGCTCCTCCCAGAACCCACCCCTTACGATCCCCGAAGGAACCGACCGCCATGGGCATTTTCTCGCGCCTCACCGACATCATGAACGCCAACATCAACGCGCTCCTCGATCGCGCCGAGGATCCGGAGAAGATGGTGAAGCTGATGATCCAGGAGATGGAGGACACACTGGTCGAAGTGCGCTCGGCCGCGGTCCGCACCATCACCGAGAAGAAGGAGATTCAGCGCCGCCTGGAGCAACTCGCCGCCGCCGAGGCCGACTGGGCCGAGAAGGCGGAGTTCGCCATCGGGAAGGGCCGCGACGATCTCGCCAAGGGCGCGCTGCTCGCGAAGCGCAAGCTCAGCGAGACCGCGAAGCAGATGGAAGGCGAGCAGAAGGCAGTCGAGGAAGCGCTGGCCCGCCACGACGAGGATCTCGCGCGGCTGCAGTCGAAGCTCGCCGAAGCCAAGGCCAAGGAGAAGGCGCTGACCATCCGCATGGCGACCGCGAAGAAGCGGGTGCAAATGCGCCAGTCCTACGCCGACGGCCGCGTCGATGACGCGCTGGCCCGGTTCGAGGCGCTGCACCGCCGGATCGACGAGCTCGAGGGCAAGGCCGAGGTCTTCGACATGGGCAAGACCAAGTCCCTGGAAGAGGAGTTCGCGACACTCGAGGCCGAGAACGGTCTCGAAGCCGAGCTCGAAGCCTTGAAGCAGCGCCTGAACCGATAGATACGGCTGCTTGAACCCGGTTCCGGGCTGCGCCATCTATGATGGCGCGCCTGGTCTGGTGGGGACCTGTCGAGTTCTTAAGGATTGCAGATGGCTCAACTGCTCGAATTGCTGTTCGTCCCGGCCGTGCTGTTCATGGTCATCGTGGCGCCGCTCTGGCTGATCTTCCATTACGTCACCGTCTGGAAGACCCAGCGCAACGCCGGCCGCGCCGACCAGGGCGCGATGAACACGATGTGGGAGACCGCGCGCCGCCTGGAGAACCGGGTGGCGGCTTTGGAAAAACTGCTCGACGCCGAGGCGCCGGGCTGGCGAGGGAAGTCACTATGAGCCGCAAGCATGGACAGCGCCACGGCGGTTGTGGTTGGCACGGCGGCCCCTGGAATCGCGGTGGGTCGGCGGGCCCTGCTTATGCCGCCTGGGATGAAGGCGGCTTCGGCGGCCGCAACTTCCGGATCCTGAGCGGCCTCCGGCGTGATCCCTATCGCGGCCGGGTGAGCGGCGTCTGCGCCGGCATATCCGGCTACTACGGCATCAACCTGACGCTGATCCGCGTCGCCATGGTGGTGGCCGGCCTGATCAATCCGTTCCTCACCATCGGCGGCTATGCGCTGGCGACCTGGCTGATCAAGCCGATGCCGGAACCGCGCCCCGAGGGCGGCGCGTCGGAAGTCAACGCCGGCAGTTCCGCGCAGCGCGCCGAACGCGAGAAGGCGGCGGAAGAAGAGCTGCCGCCGGAGCTTCGCTTCGCGGCGCTGAAGGACAAGTTCCGCGAGCTGGAGGAGCGCACCGGCCAGGCCGAGACTTTGGTGACCTCGTCCGAGTTCCGCCTCCGCCGCGACTTCAAGGCGATGGGCGAGGGCAAGGACGACCAGAGCCCGCAGGGCCCGCGCTTCGGCGCCGGCCCCAACGCCCGCCCGCCGATGATGGGGCTGGTCGGGTAGGGGACGCGTCCCCTCCCGCGCGCATGGGGGAGGGGTCAACCAACCGTCACCACCACTTTCCCCGCCGCTTTCCGCTCCGCCACCAGGCGGTGCGCCGCTTCGACCTCGGCGAACGAGAAGGCGTGCGGGTCCAGCCGCGGCGCCAACGCGCCGCTTTCCGCGAGGGGCGTGGCTTCGCGCAGGATATCGCCGTGATGCGCGCGGCCTTCGCCGGTCAGCAGCGGCAGCAGGGTGAACACGCCGGAATCGGTCGCGGCCTTGAAGGAGAGCGGCGCCAGGGAGTGCGTGCCCCAACCGAGGCTGCTGACCACATGGCCGTGCTTCGCGACCGCGGCGAACGCGGTGTCGAAATCGCCGATGGTGTCATAGACGACGTCGAAGCCCTTGCCGCCCGTATGCGCAGCAACCGCGCGCTCGATCGGCTGGTCGCGGTCGAGCGGCGCCGCGCCGAGGCTGCGGAGGATTTCCACCTTAGACTTTCCATCGGTCGCGAACACCTTGGCGCTGCGCGCGGCCGCGATCTGGATCGCCATATGGCCAACCCCGCCGGCGCCGCCCAGAACCAGCACGGTCGCACCGGGTTCGAGCTTCACGCGATCGACCAGGCCTTCCCACGCGGTGATGAAGACCAGCGGCAGGGCCGCGGCTTCGCGCATCGAGAGGTTGGCGGGCTTTGGCGCCAGCAGGCGCGCATCGACTGCGGCATATTCCGCCAGCGAGCCCGGCACGCCGCCGACACCGCCGGTCATGCCATAGACTTCGTCGCCGGCGCGGAACCCGGCGACGCCCGCGCCGACGGTCTCGACCACCCCGGCCAGATCGATGCCGAGGATCGCCGGCAGCGGCTGCCGGGCATGCGCGGCTTGCCCCGCCTTGATCTTGAGGTCGAGCGGATTGACGCCGCTGGCCTTCACCCGCACCAGCACTTCGCCGGCCTGTGGCCTGGGGCGACCGATCGCGGCCAGGCGCAAGGGTTGGCCGGGTTGCTCCAGAATTGCGGCTTGCATCGTGGTCATCGAAGTCTCCTGCGTTTTCACTGCAGTAAGAATGGGCGTGGATCGGTTGCATGAAAATAAACGATCATGTCTAATATCCATGCATAAATGCATGAGAGATCCGGATGGAATGGAACGACGTCGAGGTTTTCCTGGCGATCGCGCGCTGCGGCACATTGGGAGCGGCGGCGCGGGCGCTCGGCCAGACCCAGCCGACCATGGGGCGGCGCCTGAAGACGCTGGAGCAGGCGCTGGGCCAGACCCTGTTCCAGCGCACCGCCGACGGCTTCGTGCTGACCGACGAGGGGCAGGCGGCGCTGGGGTATGCCGAGCGCATGGAGGAAGAGGCGCTGTCGCTGCAGCGGATCGTCACCGGCCAGGAGACGGAGCTCAGCGGCATCATCCGGGTTTCGTCGTCGGACTGGTTCGGTGCGCATCTGCTGACGCCGGTGATCGCCGCGTTCAGCCGCGCCTACCCCAAGGTGACGGTTGAGATCATCACCGACGCGCGCCTGGTCAATCTCTCGCGCCGCGAGGCGGATCTCGCCTTCCGCATCACGCCGTTCAAGGAGCCGGACGTCATCTCGCGCAAGCTCCTGCACATCGACTATGGCGTCTACGTCGCCCGGGGCGCGAAGCGGCCGAAGGCGGGCGACGGCGCGGGATTCCGCCTGGTCACCATGGACGAGGCTTTCGGGGGGCTGCCGGATGTCGCCTGGCTGCGGCGCACCTTCCCGAAGGCGGAGATCGGCGCCCGCAGCAACAACCGCGATGCCCAGGCGCGGCTCTGCGCGGAGGGCGCCGGCATTGCCGTGCTGCCGCGGCCGCTGGCGCGGTCCTACTCCACGCTACAGGAACTGCGTCTGCCGGAGGCGCCGCCAGGCCGAGACACCCATGTCGGCTATCACCGCGACCTCAAGCGGTTGACGCGCCTGCGAAGACTCCTCGATTTGGTGATCGAGAAGCTCGGGCAATGAATTGCGCGCGGACTGCAATAAACTCGTAAAATTCATGTCACCGTCATAAACCGGTCAAACTCTGCTATCCTGACAACGCGGTCTTGAGTCGCGGTTTCTGGAGCATCGGGGATGCGGCGATCGAGCAGGCGTTGGCTGGCGACGGCATTCGCTGTCGGGGTGGCGAGCATCGCGGCGTGTTCGGCTGCGCGCGCCGACACCTACCGCATCGGCAGCTACACCTTCAGGATCGATGGCCTTTCGCTGGATCGCGTCCAGGATGAAGTGCTGAATGCGGTGCGCCTGCCGTTGACCCTGCGCGGCGTCAGCCAAGTCGCGCGCTGGACCGAGACGCCCTGCTACAAGCTCGGCAATGCCCATGGCGCCGTCGGCGAAGAGACGATGACCGGCGTGATCGGCGCGTTGAATGCGCGGCTGCCCTATCGGATCGAGCCCTGCCTCGCGCGGGACAAGCCGGCGATCACCTATTTTCTCATCGGCAATGCCATCGATCCCGCCGACTGGCGGGCTCTGACGCAGGCCGCGCTGCCACAGGCGCAGATCGATTGCGACTGGCGGCAGACCGCCAGCGACCCGGAGACCGGGCTCATGACCGGCGCCCTGGTGGTGGTGCGTTCGACCGCGACACGGACCGAGCGGGTGAGCGACTGCCTGATGCGCAACACCACGGATGCGCTCGGCGTCGGCTGGCCGACGGCGCGGCTCGACCTGGACGCGCCGACTGCTGAAGCCGATGCGCGCGAGATCAACCTGCTCTCGCTCTACATCCGCTACCGGATCACGCTGGAACTCAGCAGCTTCAAGAGCCTGTTCCAGGTGGAAGACCGGATCGCCGCATTGGTGGCGGAAATGCACCAGGCGGGTACACTGGCGCAGAGTCAGTAGCGGGTCGCAGCAAACGCCGTCATGCCCTGGGAACGGATCGACTCCGCGCAAGACGGAGACACGCAGCTCGAGCTCTACGCCAAGGACGGGATCTTCATGATCCGCGCCAACGGGCTGGAGCTGATGAACGGCTTCTCGCATGACTCCGAGACCGCCTTCGGCCGTCTTGCCGTCGCGCTTGCGCCCGATGCATCGCCGCGGATCCTGATCGCAGGTCTCGGTCTCGGCTACACGCTGGCGGCCGCGAGCGAGGCATTCGGGGCGCGCGGCAGCATCACCGTCGTCGAGTTCTCAGCCGCGGTGATCGGCTGGTTCGAGCACCATGTCCGCGCCTCGGTGCTGCCGGAGATGCCGAAGAACGTCGTCATCCGCGAGTCCGATGCGATTGCGCATCTCAAGTCCGGGGCGCGTTATGATCTCATCCTGCTGGACATCGACAACGGTCCCGAGCCGTTCACGCGCGCCTCGAATGCGACGCTCTATGATCGCGCCGGGTTGGGCTTGTTGCGGAAGACGCTGATGGAGAACGGCCGCGTGCTGCTGTGGTCCGGGTTCCGCTCGGAGAGCTTCGAAGAGCAGGCGCGCGAGGCCGGCTTCTCGGTAGCGCGCCGGGCGATCGCAAACGGGCCGCGGCCCGACCTCGACCACCACATCTATATTCTGAGCTAGAGCAGCTTGCCGGCGAAGGGGATCTTGCCGCTGCGGTCCTCGATCTCGACCACCCAGAGATCGGGGTCGCGGGCGGTCTGGCGGGCGATGTAGTCGTCGGCATCCGTTTCGTTGAGCACGGCGCCGTCCTTGGCCTGAAGCCAGGCGATGTTGCCGTCGATGTCGCGGCTCTGGGTCAGCACCTTGAAGCCGGGGCCGAGCAGGTTCAGCTTCACGATCACCGCGCCGCCCCAGTCGTCTCCCCGCTTGACGACGGTCGCCATGATGCCCTGGGCGTTGCATTGGCGGATATGCGCCATCACCCAGAGCTCGGTGGCGATGCGGCCTTCGCTCATTTGGCCTTGAGGGCGTTGGCGCGGATCTGCGAGAGGCCCAGCCGCGGTGTCAGCGCCTCGGGATCGAGCTGGATCTCGATCAGCGACGGCTTGCTTGCCTTCAGGCAGCGCTCGAAGGCCGGCGCGAACTCCGCGGTTTCCTTCACGGTCTCGCCATGCGCGCCATAGGCGCGGGCGAGGGCGGCGAAGTCCGGGTTCTTCAAATCGGTGCCGGAGACGCGGCCGGGATATTCGCGCTCCTGGTGCATGCGGATGGTGCCGTACATGCCGTTGTTCACGACGATGAAGATGACGTTGGCATTGTGCTGCACGCCGGTCGCGACTTCCTGGCCGTTCATCAGGAAGCAGCCGTCGCCGTTGACCGAGACCACGATCCGCTCGGGATGCACC
>JAYSFH010000125.1:0-8841 GCA_041913405.1 Dongia sp.
AGAGGCGCTTTGCGCCCATTTAAGAGAAGAGGTTGGCACCCTAAGGCCCTTTATTGGTTTAACTGCTGCAGCCTCTCGCGGATCATATCCGGCACTTGGTAGCCGGCCAAGCCCTTGCGCAGGGCCTCGTCCAGCCGCCCGGCGACCGAGAGATTAAACTCCACCGGGTAACCGTTGTAAAAGCTGGGATTGCGCCCGGCGATGTGCAAGCCCAGTTCGGTATCACCAGTCGCCTTGCGGTCCAAGTCGATCTCCAGCTTGTCGTAGTGGAAGTCGGACAGGGCGGAGAGCGCCATCTTCACGCTGTCCCCGGCATTGGCCAAGGCCGCCGGAGCCTGGTTCTGGTTGTACTTAAGGGTTCCCGGGCCCCCTGCGGTCAACTTTGCATGATCGATGGCGAGGCCGGCCGGGAACAGGGTCACCGGGATCTTGCCGGAAAGGACCCCGTCGCCGGTCAGGCCGGCGATGGCGAAGAGCTCGAACAGGCGGCCGAGCGCGATCTTGTCGACATTGAGCAGGATCTGCTGGGCCGGGGCGCCGAGCTTCAATGTCACTGGGTCCAGGGTGACCTTGCCGCTCATCATCTCGAGCTGGCTTTGCTTGAGGCTCAGGGTTTCGCCGTCGTCGATCTTGAACCGCACCAGCCCGTTGGTCAGCGGCAGGCCGACGTCGGCGAGCTCGATCGAGACGACCTGGTCGGCGGCGGTGGTCAGCGGCCAGGGTTTGTCGATCTCCACCACGGCATTGAGGTTGCGGAGCGCGATCGGCCCGAGTTTGCCGGAGAGATTCTTCAGGGTGAGCGCAATCTGCGAGGTCACGCCGTTCTTGTCGATGAGGACCGGACCCTTGGCCGCGATGGTGCCGGCGACGTCCTCGGTGGTGTGGGCGAGATCGGCCATCAGGTCCTTCGGCTGCAATCCGCCCGACGCAAAGGTGACCGCCGGCAGGTCGATGTCGAATTTGCCCTTGCCGGAGCCGAGATCGTAACTGCCCTTGGCGGTCATCGTGGCTTTCGCCGTCGGCATCCCGACCTTCGCCGAGACGATGAGCTTGTTGCCGTCGAGCGTCGCCTTGCCGTCGAGGTTGCCGGGCCCGACGCCGGAAGGCCCGGTCCAGCTTCCGGCGTTGAGGGTCAGGTCGATCTTCCCGCCCTGGCCCTTCAGCGAGGCGCTGACGTTCTTCGCATTGAGCGGCGGCTGGCTGGCGGTGACGGTGCCGTTCTTGAGGTCGAGGTTGAATGTCGGCAGCCCATCCGGGCCGACCGTGAACCCCAGGGTGCCGTTCGGCATGGCGACTTGCAGCGGAGCCGCCAGCGCCGGCGTCGTCACCTCGAGCGCGGTCAAGCCGATCGCTGCCGAGGCTGCGATCGGCGCCGTTTCGCTCGGATGGAAGGGCAGGGTGAAGACGGTCTGGTCGTTCTTCTTCACCGTGAGTGTGGTCGGCTTGGTCAGCTTGAGCGAAGGACCGAGCGTGGCCTGCGCGAACTTGATCGTGCCGTCGCGGCTCGGCCGCACCTGCAGCGCGTCGTCCGCAAATTGGATCTGCAGGCCGAGGTCGAGCGCCGGCGATTTCAGCTGCACTGCATTGACGTTCGCCGACTTGGTCTGCGCCTTCACGTCGAGCGTGGTCTGGACCGAGCCATGTTCCGGATCGAGATTGGCGAGGCTCGAGCCCTGCAGCTGCACGGCCAGGTCCTGCGACCAACCGCCGGTCGCCTTCACGGTGAAGCTCGGGATTTCGAGCCGCCGCGCCGACAGCACGGCACGGCCGTTGCCTTCGATATCCATCGGCGCCGGCTGGGCCGGGAATGAAAGGCCGTTGCCGCTGAAAGTCCAGTCGGCGGCCAGGAACAACGCCCCGGTCGCGATGCGGATGCCGCTGGAATTGGGATCGCCGGGCGGCGCCTTCAGCTGCGCGTTGAGCTGCAGTGTTCCCGCGGTCGGTTGCGGCAGGCCCAGCATGGCCCAGAGTGCCGAATCCGCGGTGAGATCGACCGTCACCTTGCCCTTGGGCTGAGGCGACTGGTCGCTCAACGCCGCGTTCAAGTCGACCCGGACCGAGGAGCGCTTGTAGGCCTCGCTCAGCGCGAACTGGCTGTAGATGACCCCCTGGTCGATCGTCGCCATCCCGTCGCCGGCGAGACTGCCCAGCGGCGTCTCGAGGTTGAGCACGATCTTGTGGATGATGATCGAAGGCAGCGGCGTCGGCGCGGCGCCGTCTTCCTTCGTCGCCGTCAACTCCCGCATCATGGGATCGAGATCGCCGAGCGTCAGCGTGTGGCCGTCGTAGCGGGCGTTGATTTCGATCCGGCCGACTTCAACCCGCTGCAGCTGCATCGCCAGCGGCGCGTAATTCAGGCTGATGTCGGTCGCTTTGACTTCGCCGCTGCCGCCGAGGGAGAGCGAGCCGAGCTGCGCCTGCCCGCTGTCGAGGCGATCGATGTCGAGTGCGCTGGAGACGCCGTATTTCATCTCCAGGACTTTGGTCGCGGCCCAGGCCGCGAGATGCGTGCGCGCGAAGTAGCCGATGGCGACCAGCAGGACCAGGACCAGGACGGCGAAAGCCGGCCATCGCCGGCGCCGCTTCCTCCGTTCCGGTCCCGGCTCAGCCATCGCTTGCCCTCATCCCACCGATCGGCGTCGAACCGACCGGCTCCGCCTCAAATCCAGCCAAGGGCCCGCGCGGCGACCGACGTCGTCGCGCGGTTGGCCTGCTACTCGATCAGCCGGCGCCACCATCCCCGCCGGCGCGACGGATCGCCATTCTCTTCCGGCGCGACGGTGCGCACGCTCTGATCGGAAGAACCGCCAATCTCGATCACCGTCATCCGGGAATCCGCTTCGGTCGCCCCGGCCGGTTCAGAACTCTGCGCCGCGGCCGCGGGCAAGGGCGCGGGTTCCGGGGTCGGTTCGATCGGCGCGCTGGCGGGCGCCGAAGGCTGGCGCCATTGCGGCGGCAACGCGTCGGAATCCTCGGGCACTGCGGGCTGCTCGCCCTGGCTTTCAGGCTGATCGGCCTCGGCCAGGGTTTCACCTTGCCCGTCGCCTTGCGGCGCGCCCCGTGCTTCATCCTGGCCGCGCCGCGAGCGGCGGCGGCCACCACGGCGGCCGCGGCGGCGGCGGCGGCGGCCTTCGCCATCGCCGGATTCCTCACCGCCCTCCGGTTCATCACCGTCATCGGCAGCTTCGGCTTCGCCGGCTTCCGCCGCGATCGGCGCTTCGACCGCTGGTGCTTCACCCTGGCTGACACCCTCGGCCGGCGCCGGCGCTTCGCCGCCGCTGCGATCCGCGGATTCGGTGAACTCGTCGGCGCTGAAGCGGTTGCCGCGGCCACGGCGCCGGCGGCGCCGGCGGCGGCCACGACCGCCCTGCTCCTCGTCGCCCGAAGCCGCGGCACCGGATTCCGCAGTCTCGGCTTCGCCTTCGGCTTCCGCCGCGCCCTCGGTCTCGGCTTCGTCCTCGGCCTCCTCGACCACATCGTCCTCGAGGTCGATCTCGGCATCGGTCGGCAGCGGGATCGGGGCCGGGGCGGGCGGCAGTTCCTCGCCCGGCGCCAGCTGCTTGATCCGCTCCAGGCGGAAGTCCGGCGGGGTCAGGCTGTCATCGCCGTTGACGTAGACACGAACGCCGCGCCGCATCTCGAGCTGCGACAGCGCCATGCGCTTCTGATTGAGGATATAGAGCGCCACCGCGGTCGGCGCGTAGACGCTGACGCCCGGGCTGAACGCCTTGGTGATCTCTTCCTCGACCAGGCGCAGCACGTGCAGCGCGGTCGAATCCACCGAGCGGATGCGGCCCGACCCGCGGCAATGCGGGCAGATGTCGGTCGAAGCTTCCTGCAGCGAAGGATGCAGGCGCTGCCGCGACATCTCCAGCAGGCCGAAGGAACTGATGCGGCCGATCTGGATCCGCGCGCGGTCGTTGCGCAGGGCATCCTTCAGCCGACGCTCGACCGCGTTGTTGTTGCGGCCTTCCTCCATGTCGATGAAGTCGATGACGATCAGGCCGGCGAGGTCGCGCAGCCGGAGCTGGCGGGCGATTTCCTCGGCCGCTTCCGAATTGGTCTTGGTCGCCGTCTCCTCGATGTTGCGCTCTTTCGTGGCGCGGCCCGAGTTGACGTCGATGGCGACCAGCGCCTCGGTCTGGTTGATGACGATGTAGCCGCCCGAGCGCAGGTGGACCGTCGGGTTGTGGATCGCCGCGAGCTGCGATTCCACCTGGTAGCGCTGGAACAGCGGGATCGACTGGTCGCGGTAGAGCTGGACGCGCTTGGCGTGGCTCGGCGTCAGCATCCGCATGAAGGACTTCGCCTGGGTATAGCCCTCCACGCCGGCGACCACGATATCGCCCATCTCGCGGGTGTAGACGTCGCGGATCGAGCGCTTGATCAGGCTGGCCTCTTCATAGATCAGCGCCGGCGCCGATGACTTCAGCGTGGTCTCGCGGATCTCGTCCCAGAGCCGCATCAAGTATTCGAAATCGCGCTTGACCTCGGCCCGGCTGCGCTCGCTGCCCGCGGTGCGCACGATGACCGCCATGCCTTCCGGCACGTCGAGATCCTCGACGATCGACTTCAGGCGCTTGCGGTCGTTGAGGCTGGTGATCCGGCGCGAGATGCCGCCGCCGCGATCGGTGTTCGGCATCAGGACCGAATAACGACCGGCCAGCGACAGATAGGTGGTGAGCGCCGCACCCTTGTTGCCGCGCTCTTCCTTGGTCACCTGGACCAGCAGGATCTGCCGGCGCTTGATGACTTCCTGGATCTTGTAGCGGCGCAGCGCGCGTTGGCGGCGGCGCCGGGCGTTCTCTTCATCGACTTCCGGATCGTCGTCGCGGGCCGGCTCGGTGCCGCCGACCGTGTCGAACACTTCCTCGGAGACCGGAACCTCTACCAGTTCGCCCTGCGACGGCGGCGGCAGGTCGGCGTCGCCGGTCGATTGGGCGGCGTCTTCGTGGTGGAAACCGGAAGTCGCCGCGTCGGCGTCCGGATCCTCGACCGGTGCATCCGCGGCCGGCGTCTCGCTCAGGTCCTGCCGCAGGATCTCCTGATGGGCGAGCAACGGCATCGCCACATCGCCGGATTGCAGTTCGTCGGTCTGGTGGTGATCGTCTTCCGCGCCCTCGAAATGGTCGTCGCCTTCCGGCGCGTCCGACATCGGCTCGCTCGGCGCCTCGAAGAAGGAATCGCTCTCGCCATGATCGTGATCGTGATCGCCCTCGGCGAGATCCGCCACGGCGTGATCGTCGTGATGATCTTCGCCGCCATGGTCGTCAGTGGCATGCTCGTGATGCTGTCCTGCCGTCTCGTCGGGAGCGCCGGCGGCTGCGGCTTCCGAGCGCCGGCCGCCGCGATGGCGACGGCCGCGGCGCGGCTTTTCCCGTTCCTCCGGCTCACCTTCGAGGGCGGCCTGGGTCTCGCGGATCAGCGCTTCGCGATCGGCGACCGGGATGCGGTAATAGTCGGGGTGGATTTCGCTGAAGGCGAGGAAGCCGTGGCGGTTTCCGCCATACTCGACGAAACAGGCCTGCAGCGAGGGTTCTACGCGGGTGACCTTGGCGAGGTAGATGTTGCCTTTGAGCGGGCGGCGGCCCGCTATTTCGACGTCAAATTCCTCAAGCTTCTTTCCATCGACCACCGCGACCCGTGTCTCTTCCGGGTGGGTGGCGTCGATCAACATCGTTTTGGCCATGCGGGAAATACTCCGGCGCGCGCCAGGCTCCGCCAAAGGCGGTGGAAGCCGGCGTCTG
Organism: Dongia sp.; assembly: GCA_041913405.1. GTDB lineage: Bacteria > Pseudomonadota > Alphaproteobacteria > Dongiales > Dongiaceae > Dongia. The sequence continues at coordinate 5,748 of JAYSFH010000125.1, forward strand.
CGCAAATTGGGTTGGTGAATTCCAGGTGTTGGTCATGTTTACCTGTGACGAACAGCATCGCTCTGCGTATTCCCGGCGGGCACAAGTCCCGCCGCGGGTCGCATCTGCGACGCCAAAGCAACCGGTTCGGATCGGGATCGCTCGGGCCACTACGCGCCGCTTGAGCAGATGCCCTGATGGCCGGACCGGCCAAGACCTGACTGCGGTTGGGGCGTCCCCCTTTTCTTCGGCCTTTCGGGCCAGCGGGACGTCGTTAATCCTTCGTCAAGTCGCAGGCAGAATAGTGACCAAGGCCAACCAAGACAATGCCAATCCGCCCGGCTGTTCTCCGGCCCGGCCTGCGGTCTTGACGAATCAATGAATTGTGTTGATTCACAGGTAGTTACGAGGCTATACTTTGACTCCTTTCTCGGGAGTTCGGACTAAATGCGCGATCTGAGGCGGGTTTTTGCTGGGGCGGCAAGGATCGTTTTCCTTGTCGCGATCGCTTTTGCGATTCCGGCTGCGCTCTCGATTCCCGCATCGGCGAAGCCCGCGGTGACGGGCGCCAAGCTCGGCGTCGAGCCGAACCTGACCCGCGTCGAACTCGCTCTCAGCGCTGCCGCGGAATACCGGATCTTCACGCTGGCCGATCCCAACCGCGTCGTCGTCGATATGAGCGAGATCGCCTGGAAAGTGAAGGAAGGCAAGAAGCTGCAGGGCCGCGGCCTGGTGGCCGCCTTGCGCTATGGCCTGTTCAAGGCCGGCACCTCGCGGATCGTGCTCGACCTGACCGGACCCGCGGCGGTGACCGACGCCCGGATCCTGCCGGCGAACGGCAATCTGCCGGTGCGCCTCGCTCTGGATCTGCGGCCGACCGATTCGGCGGCCTTTAAGGCGGCGGCCCAGACCATCCTCTTCGCCTCGTCCGGGGCTTCGGCGCCCGGCGGGCCGGCGACGCCCGCCGAAGTCACGCCCAAGGACGCCCCCAAGGTCGCCGACGCGACGGCGAAACCGGCCGATGCGAAGCTGCCCGGCTCCAAGACCGTGGACAAGGGCGGCGCCGTGACCCTGCAGGTCGCACCGAAGGTCGAGGTGATTCCGGCGCCGGAACCGGCGCCCAAGCCGCTGATCGTGATCGATCCCGGCCATGGCGGCATCGACCCCGGCGCGCTCGGCTCCAATGCGATGGAGAAGAACATCACCCTGGCGGTGGCGAAGCAGCTCCGTCAGCAGCTGCTGGCGACCGGCCGGTTCCGGGTGGTGCTGACCCGCGACAAGGACGTCTTCGTCGTCCTGCGCGACCGCTTCAAGATCGCGCGCGACAAGGGCGCCGATCTCTTCATCTCGCTGCACGCGGATTCCAACCCCAGCACGCAGGCGCGCGGCGCCTCGGTCTATACCCTCTCGGACAAGGCCTCCGACGCCGAGGCCGAGGCCCTGGCGACCAAGGAGAACAAGTCGGACGTGATTGCCGGGGTGGATCTCTCCAAGGAGAACCAGACCGTCACCGGCATCCTGATCGATCTCGCCCAGCGCGAGACCACCAACATGTCGTCCCGCTTCGCCTCGATCCTGGTGAACGATCTCCGGAACGACACGCTGATGCTGAACAACAGCCACCGCTTTGCCGGATTTGCGGTGCTGAAAGCCCCCGACGTTCCCTCGGTCCTGCTGGAGATGGGCTATGTCTCCAGCTCTCAGGATGAGCAGCTGCTGACGAGCGCTAAGCACCAGAAGAAGCTCGCCGCCTCGATCACCCGTTCGATCGAAAACTACTTCGACTGGCGGGACATGATCCGACACACCGAGGTCACGGATACCGACGTCTCCGCGACCGAGGTCGCTAAGCTGCCCTGATCCCCGCAGCCCTCGCGGCTTAGCTCGGGCTCTTGCGGCGCCGCTCCTGGGCGACGATCCGCGATGACGGCAGGAAGACGGTGACCTTGGTTCCTTTTTCGGGCGCGCTCTCGACCGCCAGCCGACCGCCGTGCAGGCTGACCATGTGTTGAGCCAGCGGCAGTCCGAGGCCGGTTCCCTCGTAGCGCTTGGTGCGGCTGCTCTCGGTCTGACCGAACGGCGTCAGGGCGAGGTCGATCTCGTCCGGCCGCATGCCGATCCCCCGGTCGCAGACGCAGAAGGCGAAGCCATCGCGCCCGGCGCTGCGCCAGGAGATCGTGACATGGCCGCCGCGCGGCGAGAACTTGACCGCATTGGAAAGTAGGTTGACCAGCACCTGGACCATCGCCTGGCGATCGAGCTTCAGCAGCGGGGCGGGAAGCGCGCCGCAGGGCGCGATCGCGACGCCGGCATCCCGGGCCAGTCCTCCGACCAGGCGGATCGCCTCATCGACCAGCTGGTCGGCGGCGACGGTCACCTCGACGAGATCGAAGCGGCCGGCCTCGATCCGTGCCAGGTCGAGAATTCCGTTGATGATGCTCAGCAGATGCCGGCCGGCCTGGTGAACGTCCTTGAGATAACCCTGCTGCTGCGGCAAGAGCGCACCGAAATAGCCGAGCGCCAGCGCCTCGGTGATTCCGAGGATGCCGTTCAGCGGCGTGCGCAATTCATGACTCATGTTGGCGAGGAAGTTCGACTTCGAGCGGCTGGCGTCCTCGGCGCGCTTCATCGCGTCGCGCAGCTGCGCGGCGGCATGCTCATTCGCCGTGATGTCGCGATAGGTGGCGATCGAGCGGCCGTCCGACATTGCGCGATGCTGCACCCGCAGGATCCGGCCGTTGGCCAGCCGCAGCGTCATCTTGGTTTCGCCGGCAGAGCGGGCGAGCGCCAGGCGCTGCTCGCGAAGCGCCGGCGCGTCTCCGGCGGTAACGATGCCGAGCCCGACGATGAGATCGATCAGCTCGGCGAGTTCCATGCCCGGCGCGACGACGTTCGCCGGGAGGTCCAGCAAGGCGAGATAGCGCGGATTGCAGCAGATCAGCTTGCCGTCGTCGTCATAGAGGCAGACGCCCTCCTCGATGTTGGCGAGGATCGCGTCCAGGATCGCCACCTGGTTGCCGAGCCGGTCGCTGAGCGAGAGCAGGGCCGATTCCCGTGCCTTGCGCTCGGTCACGTCGCGCATGCTGCCGATGAAGCAGGCCTCGCCGTTCAGGCG
>JAYSFH010000126.1:0-8783 GCA_041913405.1 Dongia sp.
CAAGGGCCAGCGCGTCGCCGACTACGACGAGGCGCCGGTCGCCAAACACATCAAGAGCCGCGATATCAAGATCGAGGTCGATGTCGGCGTCGGCACGGGCAAGGCGCGGGTCTGGACCTGCGACCTCACCCACCGCTACATCGAGATCAATGCCGACTATCGCAGTTGAGCTGACGACCGAGCGGCTGCGCCTGCGGCCGCTCCACGCGGCCGATGCCCCTTCGATCGCCGACCAGGTCAACGACTGGGACGTCGTGCGCTACACGACCTCGATCCCGTTTCCCTACGACCGCGGCATGGCCGAGGAGTTCATCGCCAGCCAGCAGAAGCGCTGGGCCGCCTGGTCCGGGACCCAAGTGCCCGACGAGGAAGTGGCCTTCGCGATCGAGCGCAACAGCGACCGGCGGCTGGTCGGCTGCATCGGCCTGCAGCCCGCGGAAGCCGGGGCCGGTCTCGAGTTCGGCTACTGGCTCGGCAAGCGTCACTGGGGTCAGGGCTACGCCACCGAAGCCGTGGGCCGGCTGGTGCGCTTCGGCTTCCTGGATCTCGACCTGCCGGAGATCTGGGGCGCCGCGGTGCCGACCAATGAAGCCTCGCATCGGGTGATGGAGAAGAACGGCTTCGTCATCGTCGGCGCCGGCGAACGGCCCTCCGACGTCCGCGGCCATCCGCTGCCGGTGATCATCCGCAAATTGACGCGCGCGCAATGGGCCGCGGCGCAGGCGACCACCGTCTGATGACCGAAACCGCTTTGCCGATCCTCACCGTCGTCGCGGTCGCCTTGGTCGATGCGGATGGGCGCGTGCTGCTGGCGCAGCGCCCGGAAGGCAAGTCGATGGCCGGGCTCTGGGAGTTTCCCGGCGGCAAGATCCATCCGGGCGAGAGTCCGGAAGCGGCGCTCATTCGCGAGCTCAAGGAAGAAATCGATATCGATGTGACCGAGGCTTGCCTCGCGCCCTTCACCTTCGCCTCGCATCGCTACGAGAAATTTCACCTGCTGATGCCGCTCTATGTCTGCCGCCGCTGGAAGGGCGTGATGCGGCCGTGCGAAGGCCAGACCCTCGCCTGGGTCAGGCCGCTGAAGCTCGGCGAATATCCGATGCCGCCGGCGGACAAGCCGCTGATTGCGCTGCTGCAGGACCTGCTGTGATCCTCTGAAGCATCGGGTGAGCGTGCTCACTGTTGCATAAAGTCGGTCGCCTTTATGTGGATCTTACCACAACAAAGGAGACGACCGATCATGCATACCCGACTGTTTTTGGCCATTGGATCTGCAGCTTGGCTCATGATGGCCAATCTGGCCTCCGCCGAGGAGGTTGGCACCGACCACCAGATGGCCGGTGAGAATAGCCAGACCGATGTCTCCAGCGGCGATGAGAACGCGATGCCGAGCGACGCCAGCAGCGGCGTCGAATATCGGCGCAAGGAGCGCTCCGGCGATGCCGGGCGCACCGGTCGCAGCGACCGCTCGTCCGAGGGTTCAGGCGGCCAGTCCGACTCGTCGGGCGGCGGCGAGAGCGGTGACGGCGGCGGTGATGGCGGCGGCGGCGGCGACTGAGCCGGCCGACTGAACGCCCGGCGCGATCCCGTCACAACCGGATCGCGCCGGCGCGCGCCCGCCGCTCGCGATGCTCCCCGCTTTGAGCAGGTCCCTGTGACCGGCATCACGCCGGTTGGTTGAACATGTGCGGCGCGTCACTCGACCCATTCGCTCGAGGCGCGTATTGCTCGCTCCCGTTCATCGAAAACTAACCTTATCCAGGAGACTCTCGATGCGTACCCAGATCATCGCCGCAGCCGCGGCCGCTTTCACTGCAGTCATCAGCAGCGCGGCGCTCGCCAGCGACGCCGGCGTGGTGGAGACCGTCGCAGAGAGCGCCTACGGCACCGCGCCCAGCCACGGCAAGACCCTGAAACATGCCGGCGACGTGGTCCAGCATCGCGAGCTGCTGGAAACCTCGAAGTCCGGCGGCATGAAGGTGAAGTTCACCGACGGCTCGAAGCTCGACCTCGGCGCCGACAGCAAGGCCTTCGTCGTGGCCTATGTCTACAAGCCGGAGCAGAAGGTGGCCAACGCCATCGTCTCGCTGCCGGAAGGCAAGATGCATTACGTGACCGGCGCGATGCCGAAGGACCGCACCACCATCTACACGCCGACCGCGACCATGCAGTTGAACGGCGCCGACGTCACCGTCGCCGTGAACGAGCGCGGCAACACCCATCTGATGGTGGAAGAAGGCGTCGTCACCGTCCGGTCCCGGACCAACGGCCAGGAGCTGGTCTACAACGCCGGCGAGATCGTGGACATCACGCCCAACGGCGTCACCACCAGCACCGCGGAGCTGCAGTAACCCGACTGGGGCCGCCCAAACGATGCCGGGCGGCACCAGATCGGCAGATTGGTCCGACGGGGCCGGGCGCGACGCACATCCTGTTGTTCGCGCCCGGGCGCCGATAGTGACTAAGATCACTCGACGGAATGCCAGACCCCTTCTATCTCAGCGGCAATCGCGTCGGAAAAGTACCTGAGGGGAGTTCGAACATGCGCTCGATCCATACCGCCATCGCCACCGTCCTGTTCGGCGCCGCCACCATTGCCGTCGCCTACGGCGCGGCTTCCACCCCGCCGGTGGGCGACGTCGAGGCGGTGCAGGAGTCGGCCTACGGCACGCCGCCGGCGGCAGCGCGCGAAGCCAAGAGCCGCGGCGACGGCGTCGTCTACCAGGAGATGCTGGAGACGCTGCAGAAGAGCGGCATGCTGGTGAAGTTCAACGACGGCTCGAAGCTGACGCTCGGCGCCAGCAGCAAGGTGCTGGTCGACAACTTCGTCTACGCCCCCGGCGACGCCAACAGCAAGGCGCTGATCTCGATCCCGGCCGGCGTCCTGCGCTACGTGACCGGAGAGATGCCGAAGGGCCAGACCACGATCGACACGCCGACCGCGACGATGGTGCTGCGCGGCACCATCGTCAAAGTCCTGACCAGCAGCACCGACACGCTCCTGGTGGTCGAGGAAGGCAGCGTCAAGGTCCACAACAAATTGACCGGCGAAGACACGGTCGTCGAGGAAGGCAACAGCCTGGAGATCAGCAGCACCGGATTCGGCGCCACCGACCAGGACGACACCGGCGATCCGGCCGTCGATGACGGGATCACCACCAAGACCGGCAACGGCAAGAACAACGGCACGCCCGAGCAGCGCCGCGGCGGGGATCGCAGCGAGCCTTCCCGGAGCACGCCGAGCGGCAACAGCGGCGGCGGCACCACGCCCGGCTAAGCCGCCTCTTAAACCTTCGGCGGGGCCGGGCTGATCTCTATCAAGCCCGGCCCTTCGCCGTGACCGGAGCAAGCTGAACTGAAATTGAACTGAGTCTGCGCCTTCGTCCCGAAGGCGATGTGAAAAAGCGGCCCGAAAATCGCGGCCGAAATTATGACTGGGGAGTCATCCGTTCGAAAAGAGTTGGAAGGTCGCCGTGGCCGTCGCGGCGATGAGTGTTCTGTTGCGTGCCGGGATCGCCGAGGCGATGGATGTCGGTGCGATGGAAGAGGTTCGCCAGAACGTCTATGGCGTGGCGCCGCAGGGCGCCGAGGCGGTCAAGCGCAAGGGAGATAAGGTCGCCTTCCAGGAGACCCTGCAGACCCTGGACGAAAGCAGCGCGTTGATTCGTTTCATCGACGATTCGAAGCTCAGCCTGGGCGCCAAATCGAAAGTCGTCATCGACGCGTTCGTGTTCGACCCGAAGAATGCGAAGGGCAATGCCCTGATCGACATTTCGGTCGGGACCTTGCGCTTCGTCACCGGTGACATGCCCAAGGGTGGCGTCGTGATCAAGACGCCGACCGCCACCCTGACGCTCCGCGGCACCGATGTGGTGGTCCACGTCCACCCCGACGGGACCACCGACACCACCGTCTACGACGGCAAGGTGGAGGCGCAGAACATGGTCACCAACCAGGTGACCAACATGCTTCCGGGCGAAGGCTCGACGATCGGGCAGGACGGCACGACCAAATACCAGACCGACGACGCGCCGAGCCTCGGCAGTGTCCCCGCCAAGGGCGGCAGCGATGACGTGCCGGAGCACCGCCGGGCCGATTCGCCGGAACCGGAGCGGCCGGCTGCCGCGCGCACCGCGGATACCGACACCGGCGGCGACGATAGCGGCGGCGACGACGACGGCGGCTGCGACTGCATCTGACGCGGCGCGCGCATGCGGTGGCGGCAAGCGCTGGACCCTGGTCCAGGGAGCCCGTAAGCTCGGCATCGGATCCTATTGGGGAGACGATGCGTGGGTCGGAGTTCCGGACTTGCCGCTGCCGTCGCAGCGGGACTGTGCCTGCTCTTGAGCAATGCCGCCGATGCGGCGGAGGTGGGGGCGATGGCGCAGGTCCAGCGCACCGTCTACGGCGTGCCGCCGCAGGGCAGCCAGACCGTCAAGCGCCAAGGCGATCCCGTGGAGTTCCAGGAGACGTTGGAAACGGTCGAGGGCAGCTCGGCGCTCATTCGCTTCATCGACGATTCGACGCTGGCGATCGGTGCGAAGTCCAAGGTCCTGATCGACGCGTTCGTGTTCGACCCCGCCAAGGCCGAGGGCAATGCGCTGATCCGGATCTCGGTCGGTACGCTGCGCTTCGTCACCGGCGGAATGCCGAAGGGAAAGACCGTCATCAAGACGCCGACCGCCACGCTGGTGCTGCGCGGCACCGACGTGACCGTCCACGTGCACCCGGACGGCACCACCGACGCGACCGTCCACGAAGGCGCCGTCGACGGCCATAACGACGTCACCAACGACGACATGAACATCGCGGAAGGCCAGGGCGCCACTTTCGGCAGCGGCGGCAGCGGCGCATTCGACGGCAGCAATCCGCCGAGCGGTCCCGGCGGCGGCAGCGGTGGCAGCGACGATCCGCCCGAGCATCGCCGCGGCGGCGGTGACGATTCGAGCCAGCAGCACAACCAGAGCAGCGGTTACGGCCCGAGCAACTAGCTTCCGTCGCGCTCCGGCCGCAGCGCCTCGCCGAGATTGACCTTGCCGCTGCCGCGCCGCGCCGGCTGCTGCTGGGATTCATGCGGCGCCCAGCCGGTCAGGAAGATCAGCCGGAAGCTCGCCGGGACGCGGCCGTCCGCTCCCGCATATTTGTCGCTGTAAAGCGCGATCGCGCGTTCGATCACGGCGCGACGGGTCGGCCGCTTCAGCCGCGCCTCCAGAATGTTCGATTCGCCCATGGCGCGGACATCGATCAACAGGGGCATCATTCCGGCATAGGTCACGGTGACCTCCTCGGCATCGGCGACGGGGAGCGCGAATCCCGCGCGCTGCAGCAGCCCGGCGGCGTCGCGGAGGTCCGCGAAGGGCGCCACGCGCGCGCTGGCGCCACCGGTTTCGGCAATCTCCGCCTCCATCAGCACGCTGCGCAATTCGCGGAGCGTGCCGGCGCCGAACATCACGCCGAGAAAAAGCCCGTCCGGCTTCAGGATGTGACGGATCTGCGCGAGCACGCCCGGCAGGTCGTTGATCCAGTGCAGCGAAAGATTGGCCAGCACCAGGTCGAAGCTCTCCGGCGCGAAGGGAAGGGCCTCCTCGTCGAGCTGCACCGCGTGACCGCCGGCCTGCCGCAGCATCCCCAAGGAGTGATCGCCCTGGATCAGCGTTTCGATCCCGCCGCGGCCCATCAGCAGGCGGGCGACCATGCCGTCGCGGCAGCCGAGATCGAGCGCCCGGGGGAAACGCCGCGTGATGTCGCTGAGCCGGTCGAGCATCCGCTCGCCGGATTCCTCGAACAGGAAATCGCGTTTGGCATCGGGGAATTCCGCGACGCGGTCGCGCCGCCGCCGCAGCAGGGCGCGGTCGAAGATCTTCGGCGGGGTGCCGGGCGGCGTGCTCATGCACGCAGTACTAGAGCATCGGATCGCGGCCCGCTAGACTGGCGCCATGCTGCAGAATTTGGGGCGCCTGTCCGGCCGCGTCTCCCGCATCGTGCTCGATGCGGTGCTGCCGCCGCGCTGCCTGAAATGCGGCGATATCCTGAGCCAGGCCCAAGGCCTCTGCCCGGATTGCTGGCGCAAGCTCACCTGGCTCGGCGCACCCTGCTGTGCCTGCTGCGGCCAGCCCTTTCCCTTCGAGGCCGGTGCAGAATCGCTCTGCGGCGCCTGCCTGCAGAAACGCCCGGCCTATGACCGCGCCCGCGCGGTCTTCCGCTATGACGACGAGAGCCGCGACCTGGTCATCGGGCTGAAGCATGCCGACCGCACCGAGAGCGTCCCGGCGCTGGCCGGCTGGATGTCCCGGGCCGGCGCGACGCTACTGGAAACCACCGAGCTGATCGTGCCGGTGCCGCTGCACTGGACCCGGCTCGCCAGCCGCCGCTTCAACCAGGCCAGCCTGCTCGCCCAGGCGCTCGGACGCGCGGCGGGCTTGCCGGTCCTGCCCCAGGCGCTCTGCCGGCGCCGGGCCACGCGGAGCCAGGGTCATCTCGGCCGGCTGGCCCGATTCCGCAACGTGAAGGGCGCCATCATGGTGGCGGAAGGCCGGGCGACGGCGGTCACCAACCGTCGCATTCTGCTGATCGACGACGTGATCACCACGGGTGCCACCGTCGAGTCGGCCGCTAAGGCCTTGATTTCGGCCGGCGCCCGCAATGTGGACGTGCTCGCCCTGGCCAAGGTGGTGCGGGCCGAATGACCGCGCCGAGCCTTGCCAAAATGGACAGGAGAGGCGATCTATTAAGGAACCCCGTGGGAGGGTTGGTCCCACCCCAATGGTGTGAAATGGCCAAAGTCGAAATCTATACGACCATGATCTGCCCCTACTGCTATCGGGCCAAGCGTCTCTTCGACGACCGCCAGGTCCCGTACGAGGAGATCGACGTCATGGCGGATTCCAGGCGCCGGGCGGAGATGGTGCAGCGGGCCGGCGGCCGGACTTCGGTGCCGCAGATCTTCATCAACGGAAAGCATGTCGGCGGCAGCGACGATTTATACGCGCTTGACCGCGCCGGGGGTCTCGCCCCCATGCTGGCCCAACCGGCCGCGGAGTAGCGCGACCGCAATTCTGGGAGTTCTCGCGTGGACGACGCCGCGGTGAAATTCGCCTGCGTGCAGATGACGGCTGGACCCGAGGTCCAGCCCAATCTCGAGACCGCAGCGGCGCTGATCCGCGAGGCCGCGGCCGGCGGCGCGAAGTTTATCGCGACTCCCGAGAATACCAGCATCATCGAGCCCAACCGCGAATTGGCACTGGCGAAGTCCTTCACCCAGGATGAGCATCCGGGACTGCCGTTCTTCGCGAAGCTCGCGAAAGAGCTCGGCGTCTGGCTGCTGATCGGCTCGATGCCGATCCGGGTCGAGCCGGAGCGGCTCGCCAACCGCAGCTTCCTGATCGACGACCAGGGCCGGTTGATCGCTCAGTACGACAAGATCCACCTGTTCGACGTCGACCTGCCGAACGGCGAGGTCTATCGCGAATCCGAGCGGATCCGGCCGGGTTCGCAGGCGGTGCTGGCGCCAACCCCGTTCGGTCCGCTCGGCATGACGGTCTGCTACGACCTGCGCTTTCCGCAGCTCTATCGCGATCTCGCCCATGCGGGCGCCAGCATCATCGGCATCCCCGCCGCCTTTACCGTGCCGACCGGCGAGGCCCATTGGCATGTGCTCTTGCGCGCGCGCGCGATCGAGACCGGCGCCTTCGTGCTGGCGCCGGCGCAGTGTGGCCAACATGCCGGTGGCCGGCGCACTTATGGCCATTCCCTGATCGTCGCCCCCTGGGGCGAGATCCTGGCGGAGGCCGGCGAGCAGGTGGGCATCATCACAGCCGAACTCGATTTTTCGAAGGTGGCATCGGCGCGTGCCATGATACCGTCGCTGCGCCATGATCGGGACTATGCCCAACCGCAGCCCGTCCTGCGCGTCGCCGGCGAATAGCAAAAGTCCCAAATCAGATTTTCATCGGACCGTCACAAGGCAGAAGGAGGAAACCATGGCCCTGCAACTCGGCGATACCGCCCCTGACTTCGAGCAGGATTCGACCGAAGGCAAGATCAAGTTCCACGAATATCTCGGCAACGGCTGGGGCATCCTGTTCTCACATCCGAAGGACTTCACCCCGGTCTGCACCACAGAATTGGGCGAGGTCGCGCGCCTGAAGCCGGAGTTCGATAAGCGCAACACCAAGGTGATCGGCCTCTCCGTCGATCCGCTGGCCGATCACAAGGCCTGGGCCGGCGACATCAAGGAAACCCAGGGCCATGCCTTGAATTTCCCGCTGCTGGCCGATCCCGACCGCAAGGTCTCGAACCTCTACAACATGATCCATCCGAACGCGAACGACACCCTGACCGTGCGCTCGGTCTTCGTCATCGGCCCGGACAAGAAGGTGAAGCTGATCATCACCTATCCGGCTTCCACCGGCCGCAACTTCGAGGAGATCCTGCGGGTCCTGGATTCGCTGCAGCTGACCGCGAACTACAAGGTCGCGACGCCGGTCAACTGGAAGCACGGCGAAGACTGCATCATCGTGCCGTCGCTGAGCGATGCCGACGCCGACAAGCTCTTCCCCAAGGGCTACAAGAAGATCAAGCCGTACCTGCGCACGACCAAGCAGCCAAATCTGTAGGCCCTGCACAGCAGGGTATTCGCACCCCCACCCCGGCCCTCCCCCGAATCGGGGGAGGGAGAAGAGAGTTCAGACGCGACGCAGCCGATCCCCGCCCCCGATTCGGGGGCGGGATAGGGTGTGGGTACGTCTACCGCTCCACCGATATCAAATCACCCAGCGCCACAC
>JAYSFH010000127.1:0-8767 GCA_041913405.1 Dongia sp.
GGGCGTCAGCAAAGAATTATGACGCATGGTGAGGCTTCGGAATTGGGGAAGATGCAACCAAAGGGAAATGGATTTGAAGGCCGGGTCGCCCTGGTGACCGGCGCCGGCGCCGCGGACGGCATCGGCTTTTCGGCGGCGAAGCTGCTGGCCGAGGCGGGCGCCAAGGTCGCCATCACCTCGACCACCAGGCGGATCCAGGACCGGCTGAAGGAGCTGCCCGGCGCCGCGGCGTCGAAGGCCGCCTTCATCGCCGACTTGAGCGACAATGGCGAGGCGAAGGCCTTGGTCGCCGCGGTGAAGAAGAAGTTCGGGCGGCTCGACATCCTGGTCAACAACGCCGGCATGGTGCAGACCGGCAAGAAGAACACCGCTTCTCCGGTCGAGCGCATCGACGACGACGAATGGCGCCGCGCGCTCTCGCTCAACCTCGACACCTGCTTCTTCGTGACGCGCGCCGCGGTGCCGATCATGCAGAAGCAGCGCTACGGCCGCATCGTCAACGTCTCCTCGGTCAGCGGTCCGCTGGTGACCTTCCCGCGGGGCGGTGCCTATTGCACGGCCAAGGCGGCGATGATGGGCTACACCCGCTCGCTGGCGCTGGAGCTGGCGGCGCAGGGCATAACCGCGAATGCGATCGCGCCGGGCTGGATCGCCACCGGCTCGCAGTCGGCGAAGGAGAAGCGCGCCGGGCGCAACACGCCGGCGGGCCGTTCCGGCCGGCCGGACGAGGTCGGCGCCGTCGCCTTCTTCCTCGCCGGCGAGGCGGCCAGCTACGTCACCGGCCAATTGATCGTGGTCGATGGCGGCAACATCATTCAGGAGATCAAAGGAAATTGAGCAACAGACAAGATGACCGCGTGGTGCTGATCACCGGCGGGGCCGGCGGCATGGGCCGCGCCATTGCCGCGCGTTTTGTGGAAGCGGGCGCCAAAGTCGCCGCTTCGGATCTCAATCCGAAGAATCTCGATGCCGGCGTCTTCGGCATCACGGCCGACGTCACCAAGGTGGCCGACTGCGAGCGCATGGTGCGGGAGACGGTTGCGAAATTCGGCCGTCTCGACGTGCTGGTTGCCGCGGCCGGCATCTGGACCGAGGGCCCGTCGGACCAGGCGACCGAAGCCGAGTTCGACAAGGTGATGGACGTAAACCTGAAGGGCGTATTCTTCGCCAACCGCTATGCGATCCCGGCGCTCGAGAAGACCGGTGGCATCATCGTCAACATCGCCTCGGACGCGGGGCTGGTCGGCAACGCCGGCGCGGCGATCTATTGCGCCTCCAAGGGCGGCGTCGTGCTGCTGACCAAGGCGCTGGCGGTGGAGCTCGCGCCGCGCGGGATCCGCGCCGTCGCGATCTGCCCCGGCGACGTAGCGACGCCGATGCTGGACTATCAGGCCAGCGCCTTCGGCGGCGGCGACGCCGAGGGCTATCTCGAGAATCTCCGCGCCAAGTATCCGCAGAAAGCCAAGGCGCGTTTCATCACCGCCGAAGAAGTGGCGGAGCTGGTCTATATGTCGGCCTCGCCGCGTCTCGGCGCGTTGACCGGCGCCGCGCTCGCCTTCGACTTCGGCCTCTCGGCGGGCACCTGATCGCCATGGCGGTGGACCGGCGGCCGATCGACCAGATGGTGCTGGATGTCGGCGGCGATGCCTTCCAGCGCCTCGCGCGTCTCTTCGAAGAGGAGACGCGCGGTGTGGTTGTCGCGCTGCGCAGCCTGCTCGGTATGCAGGATTGGCGCGAGCTCGGCCGCCAGGCCCATTCGCTCAAGCACGCCACCAGCAGCTTCGGACTCACGGAACTCGCGGGCATCGCCGCCTTGATCGAGCAGGCCGCCGACGCGCGTAGAGGGCCGGAGGCCGAGGCGCAACTGGCCCGGCTCGAGGCGGAGGTGGATGCGGACCTGGTGGAACTCGATCGCGTCTTGCAGTCGATTGACGCTTAGCCGGGGCGACGCTTAGGCGTGCATCTCCAGCGCCGGCTCGCCGTTGGGCGGCGCTTCATGCCAGGTGGCGAGCTTGCGGTAGATCGTGGAAGCGCTGATCTCCAGCAGGGCGGCGGCGCGGACCACGTTGCCGTCGCAGGCCCGGATCGCCTGCTCGATCGCGTTGCGCTCGGTGACGTGGAGCGGGAGCACCTTGGGGCCGTTGCCGTTGCCGCCGTTCTCGCCGGGACCGGCATGGCCGCTCAGGCTCTCGACCATCGAGTTCAGGCGCCGGCGCTCCAACACATTGCCGAGGGTGATCAACAGCCGGTCGGCGTTGAATGGCTTCACCAGGAAATCGAGCGCGCCTTCGCGCATGGCCTCGACCGCGCGATTGAGCGAGCCGTCGGCGGTAATGACGACGACGGCGACCTGGAATTCGCGGGTCCGGATGTGCTTCAGCACGTCGAGCCCGTCCATGTCGGGCAGGCGCAGGTCGAGCAGCACCGCATCGGTCGGGCTGCGTGCGATATCGTCCAGGGCTTCCTGGCCGGTCATGCAGTGCCGCGCCCGGAATGGACCGCGCTTCAGGTATTCCAGATAGACTCGTGCCATCGAGGGCGTGTCCTCGATCAGCAGTACGTCGGAGAGTTCTGAATCCGTCATACGCGTCCCCCCGGATTCGATGTCGAAAGTTAGACTCACTCACCGGAGCGCGGCAATAGGAACCTTGGGACCATGGTTACCGGCCGAGGCTTTTGTTGCCGACTCCTGGGAGCTTCCCTATAAGGGGTGCGTCGCTTGGGGAAAAAGACCGGCCGGCGCCGCAACAGGGAGCGGCGGTATGGTTCGGCCGGCGAAGCGGATAAATGGACGGAATCGATCAGAGACGCGAACCGCGCTTCAAGTTCGACGGCGCCACCATCCTGGTGTTCGACGACGCCGAGGAGCGTCGCACGGTCGCGGTCACCCACTACTACAACGTCTCGCGCCGTGGCGCCTGCGTGCTGCCACCGGCGACCGGCGGGCTCGCGGTCGGCAGCCGGTTGACCATGCTGCCGCAGCCCTATCTCGAGAAGCGCGAAGTGGTGGTGGTCAATTGCCAGTCGGGCTCGCTGCATCTGGAGCTGCCGGACAGCCAGGAATTCAGCGAGTTCGAGGTGGCGGAGATGATCCGCGCCATGCCGCGCGAAGAGCTGGTCTGAGGCGGCTCAGGCCGGCGCGGTCACTCTTTCGGAATCAGCGACGAGATCACCACCGCGCCCGGGAACACCATCGCCATGTGGGTCGGCGTGATGCGCAGCACCGTCGCGATGGTCGGGCCGATGTTCGGCAGGTCGAGGCTGACCTTGTCCCCAACATGAACCGGACCGGCGGTCTCGACCAGGGCGCCGTGCAGCGAGATATCGACCAGCTTGCACAGCACACGATCGCCGCGGATGGTGACATGCGCCGGCAGGTTGACGACGAAACGTGGGTCGTGGCGACGGTCTCATTTTTGGCCATCAACCGAACCCCTGGACACTTCGATGCGCTGACCATCGGTGCGCAAATTGCGGCGCTTTCCGCGACTCATGCGGCCCCGGCGCCGGCGCGCATCGTGCCACGCGACCCCTGAGAGCGCCAAGAGATTAATCCCCCAAAGAGCTTAACCAACCGTAACCGCCGACTCGCGTAAGGCGGTGCGGCCCGGTGCGAGATCGGCCGGGGTCAGGCCGCGCTCTCTGAGGTCCTCCGGCAAGCTGCCGGTGTCGATCAGCGCCGCGGTGGCGCGGCCCAGGACCGGCGACATCATGATGCCGTAGCCGCCCTGGCCGGCGAGCCAGAAGAAGCCCTCGGCTCGCGGATCGAGACCGACCACCGGACAATGATCCGGCACGAAGGAGCGCAGGCCCGCCCAGCTCCGCAGGATCCGCTCGATTTTCAGCAGCGTATGCCGCTCCAGATAGTCGGCGAGCTCGGCCATCACCATGTCGTCGGGATAGGCATCCATAGGATCGACTGGAGTCTCGTCGCCGGGCGAGGCGAGGATGCGGCCAGCCTCCGGCTTGAAGTAGTGCCAGGTCTCGATCACCTCGCCGACCGGCTGGGTCGGCTTGCAGAATTCCGGCGGCACCTCCACCAGGATCACCGTGCGCAGGCAGGGCTGCAGGCCGATCCGCGGCGCGCCCGCCAGCGCCCCGATCCGATCGGCCCAGGCGCCGGCGGCGTTGACGACGATCGGCGCGCGAAAGCGCTCATTGGCCGTGACCGCGGTCCATTGACCGCCGCTGCGCTCCAGCGCCTTCACGTTGGCGGAAACTGCGATCCTGCCGCCGCGCGCCTTGAAGCCGCGCAGGTAGCCCTGATGGATTGCGGCTGCATCCATGTCCATGACCCCGGGCTCATAGATCGCGCGCCGAAACACGCCGGGCCGGATCAACGGGCAGAGCTCGATCGCCTGCTTCAGCGAGATCTCCGCGATCGGGTGGGCGGGCGGTGCGTCCTTGAGCAGCTTGTCGATGGCGTTGTCGGGATCGTCGATGCCGAGGGTCAAGGCGCCGCGCGGCGTCAGCAGCGGATGCTCGGCGAAGCCCGGCGGCGGCGCGCTGAAGAAGGCGCCGGCGGCCTGGCAGATCTCGCGGACCGGCGCCGGGCCGTAGTTCGGCGTGTAGAGCGCCGCCGATCGGCCCGAACTGTGATAGCCGGGCTGGTCTTCCATCTCCAGGAGGATGGTCTTGCCGAGCGCGGCCAGTTCCCAGGCCGCGGCGGCGCCGGACACACCGGCGCCGATCACCAGGAAATCGCAATCTGTGGTCATCTTTGGACTAAGGGGCTGGATCTGTGAGGGACAGTTCGGGGCACCGCTCCGGAGCGCGCCCGACAATAGAAGCTTTCGTTAACGAAAACATCCGTATATTCACCCTTCTAGCAACGTTCCGGCAGGTCGGAATATGGGGGCGGCCCTGGAATCCAGCGCACCGCCAAGCGCCAAGCCATCCTTCAAGACACGCTTCAAGGCGTGGTGGGAAGGCTATGACGTGAACGACCTGATGGGCGAAGCAGCACCGGCGCCGGAGCCGGTGCTTGGCCCGGTCGAACCGATCGCAGCGCCGGCGGAAGAAATTCCTCCGCTCGAACGGCCCTATATCAAAATCGCGCAGTATATCTGGGGCGAGAGTCTGGTGGGGCCGGGCGGTGCCGGCGCGATCCTCACTCTGGTCAAGCCCTTCGCCCTCGACCCCAGCATGACGGTGATGGATTTCGGCGCCGGCCTCGGCGGCGGGACCAGGGCGGTCAGCGAGGAATTCGGCGTCTGGGTGAACGGCTTCGAGCCGGACCCGATCATGGCCGAGGGCGGCCAGGAGCTCTCGGTCAAGAAAGGCGTCAAGAAGGCCGAGATCAAGGCCTGCGTGATCAAGGACTTCCAGCCCAAGCCCGCGACCTTCGACTGCATCTATTCCAGTGAAGCGCTTTATATGGTGCAGGAGAAGGAGAAGCTGCTCGGCAACTTCGAGCGGGCGCTCAAGGCACGGGGCCAGATCGCGCTCACCGATTTCGTGCGCACGCCTGGCACCAAGGCCGACGATCCGCGGCTGAAGGATTTCATGACCCGGGACGGCAAGGCGGGGCATTTCTGGCTGGGCGAAGACTATCTCGCCAAGATGAAGGCGCTGAAGTTCGACGTCCGGGTGGATGAAGACCTGACCGCGACCTATCGCACGCACGTCATCGAGGCTTTCGTGAATTTCACCCAGGATTCGGTGATGTCGGCCATGGCCCGCAATCATCCCGACGAGCTGGTTGCCGAGGTGGCGCTCTGGACCAAACGGGTCGCCGCCCTGGATTCCGGTGCGCTCCAGCTCCGGCGCTACTACGCCATCAAGATGGGCAGCACCAAGTCCTCTTGATGGATCAACAGGTTAGCGGGATCGAGGCGGGGTTGACAGGCGCCATCCGCCTCACTATGTTCCGCCCGCAATTTTGTTTCGAAGGATACCGGCCATGAAGGTCATTCACTCGCTGAAGTCGGCTAAGACGCGGCACAAGGACTGCCGCATCGTCCGCCGCCGGGGCCGGGTCTATGTGATCAACAAGACCAACCCGCGTTTCAAGGCTCGCCAGGGCTAACAGCCCCGGCGAAAGCCGAGCTTTTCTACAAACCGCGCGTGGCTCTGCCCCGCGCGGTTTTGTTTTGCGCGGGTTTCGGCAATAGTGCCGTCATGCTGATGCCTGCCCCGGACTCGAACACGATCGCGCAGAAGGCACGCCTCGCCGCGGCGCTCGCCGAATTGCTGCCGCCGGAATCGGTGATCGCCGATCCGGTTGCGCTGAAGGCTTATGAGTCCGACGGCCTCACGGCTTATCGCCAGGCGCCGCTGCTGGTCACCCTGCCGCGCAGCACGGCGGAGGTTTCCGCGGTGCTGAAGTTCTGCGCCGCGAACCAGCTGAAGGTCGTCCCGCGCGGCGCCGGGACTTCGCTCTCCGGCGGCGCGCTGCCTTTGGCCGACGGCGTGGTGCTGGGCCTGGGCAAGCTCAACAAGATCCTGGAGATCGATCTCGAGAATCGCTGCGCCGTGGTCCAGCCCGGCGTCCAGAATCTCGCGATCAGCAACGCCGTGCTCTCGGCGGGCTTCTATTATGCGCCCGATCCCTCGAGCCAGATCGCCTGCACCATCGGCGGCAATGTCGCAGAGAATTCCGGCGGCGTGCATTGCCTGAAATACGGGCTCACCACCAACAACCTGCTCGGCCTCGAAGTCGTGCTGATCTCGGGCGAGGTGGTGCGGTTCGGCGGCAAGCATCTCGATGCCGGCGGCTATGACCTGATGGGTATCATGACCGGATCGGAAGGCCTGCTCGGCGTCGTCACCGAGGTGACCGTGCGCCTGCTGAAGCGACCGGAGACGGCGCGGGCCCTGGTCGCCGGCTTCCCCAGCAACGAGCAGGCTGGTGCCGCGGTCGCCGCGGTGATCGGCGCCGGCATCATCCCAGCCGGCATGGAGATGATGGACCGGCCGGCGATCCATGCCGCCGAGGACTTCGTCCACGCGGATTATCCGCTCGATGCCGAGGCATTGCTCATCGTCGAGCTAGACGGGCCGGGCGTCGAATGCGATCACCTGCTGCAGCAGGTGACCGGGATCGTACAGGCCAATGGCGCCACCAGCCTACGGGTCAGCGAGAGCGAGGCGGAGCGGCTGAAGATCTGGGCCGGGCGCAAGGCGGCCTTTCCCGCGGTCGGGCGAATCTCCCCCGACTATATCTGCATGGACGGCACGATTCCGCGCCGGCGCCTGCCCGAGGTGCTGACCCGGATGGCGGAGCTCTCCAAGAAATACGGCTTGCGGGTCGCCAACGTTTTCCATGCCGGCGACGGCAACCTGCACCCGCTGATCCTGTTCGATGCCAACAAGGGCGAGCTCGAGAACGCGGAGAAATTCGGCGCCGACATCCTGAAGCTCTGCGTCGAGGTCGGCGGGGTGCTGACCGGCGAGCACGGCGTCGGCGTCGAGAAGCGCGATCTCATGCCGGAGATGTTCTCCGAGCTCGACCTCAATCAGCAGCAGCGTTTGAAATGCGCCTTCGACCCGGACGGGCTGCTCAATCCCGGCAAGGTCTTCCCGACGCTGCACCGCTGCGCCGAACTCGGCCGCATGCATGTGCGCGGTGGCGCGCTGCCTCATCCCGAATTGCCCCGGTTCTAGAATGGAATTGCTCAGTCCCGCCTCGCTCGAGGAGGCCGCCGACTGCGTGCGGTCGGCGATCGCCGACAAGGCGCCGCTGGAGATCCTCGGCGCCTCGAGCAAGCGCGGCTTCGGCCGCCCTGTCGATGCGGCAAGGCAGCTCACCACAGCGGCGATGTCGGGCATCGTCTCTTACCATCCGGAAGAGCTGGTGCTGGTGGCGCGCGCGGGCACGCATATGGACGAAATCGCCGCGGCGCTGCAGGAGCGGAATCAATTTCTCGCCTTCGAGCCGCCCGATTTCGGCAAGCTCTATCCGGGCGGCGATGCGGGCAGCAACCGCACCGGCACTTTAGGCGGCATTCTCGCCACCAATCTCTCCGGCCCGCGCCGCTTCAAGGCCGGCGCGGCGCGCGACCACTTCCTCGGCTTCACCGCGGTCAACGGCCGCGGCGAGATATTCAAGGGCGGCGGCCCGGTGGTGAAGAACGTCACCGGCTATGATCTGCCGAAGCTCATGGCCGGCTCTTTCGGCACTTTGGCGCTGATGGACGAAGTCACGGTCAAGGTGCTGCCGCGACCGGAGAAGACGCGCACGGTGCTGCTCTACGGCCTCGATGCGGCCGCGGCCAATGCGGCAATGACCAAGGCGCTGATGGGACCCTACGACATTTCGGCGGCGGCCTTCCTGCCGGAGATCCAGGCGCAGTCCTCGGATTGCGACTTTGTCGGCGCGCAGGGCAGCGTGACCGCGCTCAGGGTCGAAGGCTCCGGCCCGGTGGTCGAGCACCACTGCGCCGCATTGCGTCGCGACTTCTCCAATGACGCGGCGGGCGCCACCGAGGAGCTGCACAGCGCCAACTCGCTCGCCCTCTGGCGCGAGATCCGCGACCTCCATCCCTTCTTCGACATCGACACGATCCTCTGGCGGATCTCGGTGCCACCGGCCCATGGCGCCGGGGTCGCGGCGAGCTGCGCCATCGACATTCCGGGCAGCAACTTCCTGCTCGACTGGGGCGGCGGCCTGGTTTGGCTCTCGATCCCGGCCAATGGCGGCGCGCATGCCGAGCAGGTGCGCCGCGCCTTCCAGCGGTGCGGGGGCCACGCCACCCTGGTCCGCGCTCCGGAAGCCGAGCGGCGCAAGGTCCAGGTCTTCGAAGCCGAAGGGGCGAGGGCGCTGACC
>JAYSFH010000128.1:0-8766 GCA_041913405.1 Dongia sp.
CGGCGCCCAAAGCGCGAGGTCGGTTCCATCCGTCAGCAACAGGACATGGCGTGCGATCGGGGACGTCTCGGCGCGCGGCGAGACCGGGTCCGCGACCAGCGCGAAGAGAGCGAGAGCGAAGAGGCGAGCGGCCCGCATCCGGCGGTTCCTTGCAGTCCGCCGCCATCCCATCACCAAACCCCGCGCCAGTGCAAGAACCGGAGTGCCGCGGTGACGGCGTGGCCCCATCTTTCGCCGCATGACGAAGTGTGGGAATAAGGAGTGGCCCATGGAGCCAATCGCCATGCCAAAGCAGCCGCTGGTGTTCGCCCTCTCGCGCCTGGAAACGCCGATCGGCACGGCGCAGATCGCCACCGACGGCGAGGGCCGGCTGCGGGTTCTCGACTGGGCAGATCACAAGGCACGGATGGAAAGCGGGCTGGCGCGAATCTATCGCGCCTCGGGCGGCGTGAAACTGGACAAGAATATCGCCGCGGCCTGGCCGGTCATGGATCGGCTGAAGGCTTTCTTCGCCGGTGATCTCGAGGCCATCGATTCCATCCCGGTCGAAAGCGCCGGCACGCCGTTCCAGCGCAAGGTCTGGGCGGTGCTGCGCAAGATCCCCGCGGGCAAGACCTGGACCTATACCCAGCTCGCGGCCCGCGCCGGCAAGCCGGAAGCGATCCGCGCCGCCGGCGCCGCCAACGGTTTGAACCCGATCAGCGTCGTGGTGCCCTGCCACCGCGTGATCGGCAGCGACGGCTCACTGACCGGCTATGGCGGCGGCCTTCACCGCAAGGAATGGCTGCTCCGGCACGAGGGTGCCTCGGTCTAAGCCCTCCCCCGATTCGGGGGAGGGTGGGGTGGGGGTACCGCAGACTCGATCTAAGATCTCAAGCCGCCATCGCAAACGGCGCCAGCGCCGGCTCGGTATTCGCCGGATCCTGCAGCAGCGCGCCATGGCAGTAGATCTCGGCGATCGGCCCGGTCAGCGTCGAAGCACGGCCTTCGAGCACCGGCAGATGCGCCGAGACGATATGCGCCGGCGCCAGGCGATCGATCGCCGCGAGGCCGCGGCCGAGCGCGGCGCGGTCGGCGCCTTTCAGCCAGGGCGAGTCGATTCCGGACCAGGTCATCATGCCGTTGCGGAAGTCCGCCGCGGCGACATCCTCGACCGCGTCGACCGGGGCGGGCAGCACCGCGCCGAAGCAATCGACGGTGTAGAGCAGCGAAGCGGCCGGATCGAAGAAGCCCATCGTCTCCGAGGCGTCATAATAGAGCGGGCGCACCGTGTGCAGCCGCCGGCCGCCGGCCTCGAACACCGAGCCCGGCTCGAGGAACTGCACCCGGCTCATGTCGAAGCCCAAGAGGCCGAGCTTGGCCATGCCGAGATAGCCGGTCACCACCTTGGCCTTGGGGGCGCGGTCCAGCACCTTCTGCAGCGCGCCGATGTGATCGACATCGGCATGGCTGATCCAGATCCAGGCGATCTCCGCGGGATCGATCTCCTGCTCCAGCTGCGCAACGAAGGCATCGCCCAGCGGCGCGATGCCGGTATCGACCAGCATCGGCTCCCGGCCCTTCAGCAGCAGGGAATTGATCGCGATCGCACCCAGGCCCGGCAGCGGCGCCCAGGCGTTGAACATGGTCCAGTCGGCGCCGAGCCGGCGCGGCGCGGTCAGGATCGGGGCGGTCAGGGCTTCATTGGTGGACATCGGGCAGGTTTCCTCTCAGTTTAGGGTTATCGATGATTTGGGTGAACAGGCGTGTTTTGTGAAAATCGTGTAGCGGCGGAGCGAGGGGCTGGTCAACAATCCAGTGAACGACTATGTTCACTGAATGAGGTGGTCGTGACGAAGCGCACAAAGAAACGGGCTTATCGATTATTGGCGCGGGCGGAATCCCAGGCGGAGACTCGCCAGCGCATCGTCGAGGCCGCGGTCGCGTTGCATGAGAAGCTCGGGCCCGCCCACACGCCGATGAGCGCCATCGCCGAGCGGGCGGGGGTGCAGCGCCTGACGCTCTACCGTCATTTCCCCGACGATGCCGCGATGTTCGCGGCCTGCACCGCGCATTGGAGCGCGCTGCACCCCTTGCCCGAGGCGAGCCTCTGGGACGGGATCAAGGACCCGGCCGCGCGAACCGCGGCGGCCCTCGCCGCGCATTACGACTACTACGCGGACACGCAGCGCATGTGGGCGGTGGCCTACCGCGATGTCGGACTGGTGAAGCCGATCCAGCCGGTGCTCGCCCAGGTGGACGACCATCTCGCCGAACTGGCGCAGGAACTGGCCGGGGCGTTCGGGCGCAAGGGCACGGTGCACCGCAGCCTCGCCGCGACGCTCCAGCACGCGCTCAGCTATGCAAGCTGGGTGAGCCTCGAAGGGCGGGGCTTCGACACCGCCGCCAAGGCCGCGCTGGTCCTGCAATGGCTGGAAGGCGTGCGGCTGGAAGGGGTGCGGGCCGAGGGCGGGCGGAAGTCCCGCGCGCTCAGTCGGCCTTGACCGGCGCCGGCTGACCCGCGATCTGCGGCAGGGTCTGGTCGATGGTGGCCCAGCTCGGCGCGCTGCTCACCCAGATGGTCGAGCTCGGCCTGGCGATCTCCGGGTCGTCGAGCGCACCGGCGCGGATGAAAACCAGGTTCGGCCGCGACTCCGCCTGGCTGAACAGCTGCGTGCCGCAGGTCGGGCAGAACTTCCGGTGCATCTTGCTGCCGCTGTCGGCGACGCTCGCGTAGTCGCGCAGCTCGCCCGTCACGGTGACCGCCGAAGACTTGAACGCCGCGCCGACCGCCGGTCCGCCGGCGCCGAGCTTCTGGCAAACCTTGCACCAGCAGACCCGGCCGGTGATCGGTCCTTCCGAGACCGTGAACCGCACCGCGCCGCAGAGACATCCGCCGCTGATCATGACCCACTCCTGCATCAGGCGATTCCCGGAATTTCAGCAAGAATCGGGGCGCGTTTCCAGCCGAACGTCGCCATGTCATAGTCCCAGGATTGAAGGATTCGCGCCATGACCCAGACCTCGCACCACTATGCCGTTTTCGAGACCGCGGCCGGTTTCTGCGCCATCGGCTGGACGCCGGCCGGGATCGCGCGTTTCCAGCTCCCGGACCGCGACGCCGCGACCGCGGAACGCAACATGCTGCGCCGCTTCCCGGCCGCGCGCCCGGGCACGCCGCCGTCCGCCGTCGCCGCCGCGATCGCCGCTGCGCAGCGCTACTTCGCCGGCGAGACGGTGGACTTCACCGACGTGGCGCTCGACCTCGAGGGCCAGGAGGAATTCTTCAGCCGCATCTACGCCGAGTTGCGCGCGGTCGGTTATGGCCAGGTCACCACCTATGGCAGCCTGGCGAAGGCGCTCGGCGTCGGGCCGGAGGCGGCGCGCGCCGTCGGCCAGGCCATGGCGAAGAATCCGGTGCCGCTGATCATTCCCTGCCATCGCGTGCTGGCGGCCGGCAACAAGGTCGGCGGTTTCTCCGCGCCCGGCGGCGCGGATTCCAAAGTGAAGATGCTGGCGCTGGAGGGCGTTGATCTGAGCCCGCCGCCGCCGGCCCAGCAATCGCTCGGCTTCTAATCCCGCCAATTGCCGGGCTTGACGGCGCTTGGACGCTTGTCCTAGTCTCCGGGCTAGGACGAGCGTCCAAGTCGTGGCTCCGCGAAAGCGGACCTTCGATTGACTGCAGGAACCGATGCGCGAAGAGACCACCACTCGCAACGAGATCGTCGCCGCCGCCGATGCGCTCTTCTACCGGCAGGGCTACGCGCATACCTCTTTCGCCGACATCGCCGCGGTGGTCGACATTTCGCGCGGCAATTTCTATCACCACTTCAAATCCAAGGATGAGATTCTCGACGCCGTGATCGAAGCGCGGATCGCGAAGCGCGAGCGCCTGCTCGAACGCTGGGAGCGCGAAGCCGAGGGGCCTGCGGCCAAGAGGTCTGAAAGCTGCATCCGCAGCTTCATCAACATCCTCATCGCCAACCGCGGCGACATCCAGCGCTACGGCTGCCCGGTCGGTACCTTGACCGCGGAGCTCGCCAAGCTCGACCATCCGTCGCAACCGGACGCCAACCGGCTCTTCGGCTTGTTCCGCGCCTGGCTCGCCAAACATTTCGCCGCGCTGGGCCGCAAGGCCGATGCCGATGCGCTGGCGCTGCATCTCCTCGCGCGCAGTCAGGGTGTGGCGACGCTGGCCAATGCCTTTCACGACGAGGCCTTCATCCGCCGCGAGGTGCGGCTGATGGAGGAATGGCTGGAGCGAGAGATTTCCAGGGGAACCGCTCGATGACCACGGTGACGGGAGCCGACGGAAAGTTGCGCTGCCGCTGGGCCGGATCGGCGCCGGAATTCCCGCATTACCACGACACCGAGTGGGGCTATCCGGTCGACGACGACTTCCGCCTGTTCGAGAAGCTTTGCCTGGAAGGATTTCAGTCCGGACTCTCCTGGCGCACCATCCTGGCCAAGCGCGAGAATTTCCGCGCCGCCTTCAAGGGCTTCGACTTCAACAGGGTCGCCCGCTTCACGCCCCGCGACGTTGAGCGCCTGCTGCAGGACGAAGGCATCATTCGCCACCGCGGCAAGATCGAGGCCGCCATCAACAACGCCCGCTGCGCGCGGGAGATGGTGAAAGCGGAAGGCTCGCTGGCCGCCTTCCTCTGGCGCTATGAAGCGGACAGGCGTGCCAAGCCTTCGAGCGCTGCGACTTCCGCCGAATCCATCGCGCTTTCTAAGGAGCTGAAGAAACGCGGCTGGAAATTCGTCGGGCCGACCACGATGTATGCCTTCATGCAGGCCATGGGCCTGGTCAATGACCATGTCGAGGACTGTGCTATTCGTCCGAAGGTCGAGCGCGCGCGCCAGATTTTCAAACGTCCCAGTTGAGCCTCTATTCTCCCAACAAATTCCTTCAGTGCCTGGAGATTACCCATGAGTGAGACTGCCGCCTACACGCCGCCCAAGGTCTGGACCTGGAACAAGCCCAACGGCGGCGAGTTCGCCAACATCAACCGGCCGATCTCCGGCCCGACCCATGAGAAGGCTCTGCCGGTCGGCAAGCATCCGCTGCAGCTCTATTCGCTGGCGACCCCGAATGGCCAAAAGGTCACGATCCTGCTCGAGGAACTCCTGGCCCTCGGCCACAAGGGCGCCGAATACGACGCCTGGCTGATCAAGATCGGCCAGGGCGACCAGTTCGGCAGCGGCTTCGTCGACGTCAACCCGAACTCCAAGATCCCTGCGCTGCTGGACCGCAGCGGCCCCGAGGGAAGTTCCAGGCCGATCCGCGTCTTCGAATCCGGCGCGATCCTGCTCTATCTCGCCGAGAAGTTCGGCGCCTTCGTGCCGGCGGTGACTTCGCACGAGCGCGCCGAGTGTCTCTCCTGGCTGTTCTGGCAGATGGGCAGCGCGCCCTATCTCGGCGGCGGCTTCGGCCACTTCTATTCTTATGCGCCGTTCAAGATCGAATACGCCATCGACCGCTTCGCCATGGAGGTGAAGCGCCAGCTCGACGTGCTGGACAAGCAGTTGGCCAAGACCGAGTACATCGCCGGCGACAAGTACACCATCGCCGACATCGCGATCCTGCCCTGGTATGGCGGCGTCGCGAAGGGCTACTCTTACACCGGCGCCTCGGAATTCCTCAGCGCCCATGAATACAAGCACCTCAACCGCTGGGCCGACATGCTCTATGCCCGCCCCGCGGTGAAGCGCGGCCGCATGGTCAACCGCATGTCCGGCGAGCCCAAGGAGCAGCTCCACGAGCGCCACGACGCCAAGGACTTCGACACCAAGACCCAGGACAAGCTGCAGCCGGCGACGTAGAGCTCAGGCCACCAGCGGCGCGACGATGGCCTGCAGGGCCTTCGCCGCGTCGCCCGGCTTCAATCGCACCTGCAGCCCGCGCTGTCCGCCGTTCACATAGACGAGGTCGTGCTGCATCGCCTCGGCCTCGATCGCGACGCGCGGCGCCTTCATCTGGCCGAAGGCGCTGATGCCGCCGACCTTGTAGCCGGAGATCCGCTCGGCATCGGCCGGCTTCATCATCTGCGCCGCCTTGCCGCCGAAGGCCGCGGCCAGCTTCTTCATCGAGACTTCCTTGTCGGACGGCACGATCACGCAGACCGGCTTGCCGTCGACCAGCGCCATCAAGGTCTTCAAGACCCGTGCCGGCGATTCCCCGATTGCCTCGGCCGCCTGCATGCCGATCCGGTCGGCATCGGGATCGTAGTCGTAGCTGTGCACGGTGAAGGCGACCTTCGCCTGCTCCAGCGCCTTGGTCGCCCGCGTCGCCTTCGACATCGGCTCAGGCTTGTCCGTCGGGCACGTAGGTCAGCGATTGGCCGATGCTCTTTCCAAGCAGGAGCATTTCCGGCGTCGTGCTCGTGATGGTCATGACGCAGACGCTCGTCCGCTTTCCGAGCGGAAAGGTCTTGCCCAGCATCCGCACCGTGATGGTCACACCCAGATCCTCGATCTCGCGCTCGACCAGCGAGATCTCCCCGTCGAATTCGCCGGCTCGGATCCGTGGATCGTCAGACGGCGCATCGTAGACCGAAGCCCTGATGTCCAGGCCTTCGGTCGCGACGGCGAAATCGTCGTCCTCCGCATCCTGTTTCAGGCTTTGCGGCATGGTCAGCCGCCAGTTCCGGTTGATCGGCCTGGTCGTCATGATCGGCCCCTCGGATGCCGCCTGGGCCTGTGGCCGAGCGCCGGGGGTCGCGCGGGCGACCGAATCGACGACCGCCTCCGCGATGTCCCGCACCGTCTCGTCGGCCATCCAAATCTTGATCATGCAGGCCCGCTGCTGCCCGGCTGCAGGAGCCGTCCGCACGATCGCATCCAGCGTGAATCCCTCACCGTCATCGGCGGCGTAGAAACCGCGATCGACCGCAACTTCTCCGACGGGCAAGGGCTTCTCCGCCGCTGCGGCGGCCGCATCCAGCACGCCCGCGGTGGCATGAATGCCGATCACATTGTTCCCGAAGGCCAGTCCTCCGGAAGGTTCACGTGTCCACCCCAGGCTGCCGGGCACCTCGAGCGTCCAGTCGTCGTCGAGCTTCCAGAGAAAGCTGCGACGGCGGTAGCCAATGCCCTCCGCGCGCGGGAAATGCGGCGCGTTCGGCGAAGCCACGAGATCCCTGATCTCGTTGACCGCCTCGACCGGGACCGGCAGCCGGACGCCGCGCTGTGCCGCCTCATTCAGCCAGGCGGTCACCGTCATGAGATCGTTCCGCTCGGGTTGGTCCAGCGGCCTCGCCCAACGCAGATCCATCCAGATGGCGTGGAGCGCCAGGCCGGCGTAGAAGTCGCCGCCGAATCCGGCGTCCCACCAGGGAAAGTAGCTTGCGGCGGCGGACTGCAATGCGGCGCCGTCCAGCTCCGACCAGCGCCTGAATTCGTCGCGCGTTCGCGGGCCGGTTTCCGTGATGACTTCGTCCGGGGCCAGCGCGATGGTGGCATCCTTGGGCAAGCTGATCGAGAGGTCGCGGTCGTCCTCCTGCACGGCGGCGGCGACCTTCCGGCAGGTCGCCTTGAACGATGCCGCCATCGCGTCCCGCAGCCCGGCGAAGTCGTGATGCCGCCAATAGCCGGTATTATCCCCTTGACCCTGGGCCACCCATTTGAGGCCGAGCTTGGCCTGCACTTTCTCCACCGCCGAGACGATGAAGGCATGATAACCCGGGCCGGCGCGGCTCGTGGTCGCCCCGAGCAGGACGTCGTCATTCACTGCGATCAGGGCGAAGGGGCCGGCCGGCGGATAGAGCGTGACCAGATAGCCGTCCCGCGCACCGAACTTGCTCGGGCGTGCGCGGCACAACGCCTCCAAGGGCGTGTCCCGGGCGGCGTCGATCAAAGCCTGGGCGACATCGCCAAGCGGAATGACCTTGGAAGACAAAAACCCCGTCTTCACCTTCCGCGACGCCGATACGGTCACTGCGAGTTCCATGGCGCTTGCATAGCATCGCACCGCGGCCTTTGGCTACTACCCGTTGTATTCTCGTTATTCAACCCCCGGTGATCACCAGCCGCGATCGTCGAGGCGCCGCCGGCCGAGCAGCTTCAGCCAGGGCGCCAGGTGGAAGACGGCCATCAGCCCGTACATCAGGTCCATGCCGCCGAGCGGCGCGGCGGCATGGAGGCAGAGCATCTCCGTCCCGGCGCCGCTGTTGAGCAGCGCCAGGACGGCGAAGCTGGGCGCCGCCGCGAAGTGGAGTGCATGGGCGGCGCGCATCGTCACGCCTTCCCGTATTCGTCGTGACGCTTCCACCAGACGCCTTGTTCGTTGCGGCCCTTGGGCGCGCGGTCGAGGAACTGGTACATGCCCCAGATCCCATCGACCCCGCGGGCATAAGCGGAATAGGTGTGATGAACCACGCCGTCCTCCAGCACGAAGGTGGAGAGACCCGGCCGGTCGCGGGTGTAGGTCGGCGCGTCGGTGCCGCAGCTGGCGGCGAACTGCCGGACCGGTTCCGGATACTGCGCCGCATCCATCGCATGGCCGCCGCGCTTGTAGTTGTATTCGATCGTGCCGGCCTGGCGCTGCTGGTCGGTGAACCAGACATTGAAGTCGGCGTTGAAGTCGCTGCCCGCCGAGGAGGCCCAGGGGAAGTCCCAGCCCATCCGCCGTTTGTAGCCGGAGAGCTTCTCGAGCGGCGCCCGCGACACCGTCCAGAGCATCACATCGTGACTCGCGAGATGCGGGATCACGCCGTCGAAGCCGTCGGCGATCGCCGAGCAGGACGGGCAGCCCGCGCTGTAATCGGGTCCGAACATGAAGTGATA